>JAOZRQ010000360.1 GCA_029940115.1 Desulfobacterales bacterium | reverse complement strand
CCCGGTTCCTGAGCTTGTCGAAGGCCCCCCGGTTCCTGAGCTTGTCGAAGGACGCCTTGCCTGATCCTCCTTGTGGCCTCATATCCGTCCATCTCCGGCATCTCGATGTCCATCAGCACCGCGTCGTAGGGCGTCTTCCGAACCGCGTCCACCGCTTCCCTGCCATTGGTGACGACATCCGCGAGGATGCCCGCGCTTTCCAAGACCACCAACGCGACCTCCCGATTGGTGGGATTGTCCTCTGCAACGAGGACTCGGGCACCCCTGAGATGTTTCTTGCAAAAGGAAGCCCTTGTGGTGATCCGCGTCTTATGTTTCCCGCTTTTCAGAGAATCCTTTCCAAACACATCCAAGATCGCATTGAAAAGCGTGGACGGATTGACAGGCTTGCCGAGGAATCCCCTGATCGACTCCTTTTCGGCGTCCCGCTCCTTTCCCTCCCTCCCCAAGGCGGTCAACAGGATGATGGGAAGATCAGGTGCGATGCCCAGAATTTTCCTTGACGTTTCAAAGCCGTCCATGTCGGGCATGTCCTGGTCTATGATGGCCAGATCCAGCCGTTCCTGCCGGGAACGCCTTTCATCTGTCCGGCATAGGGCCTCTCTTCCTGAAGCCACCAATTCCGGATGAAAACCAAAGGATTGCAACATTTTTTCCATGATCCGCCGGCTCTCGGGAGAGTCATCGGCCACGAGGAGATGCAATCCCCTGATGTCGGGAGGAATGATCAGTTGCTGTTCCCGGCCCGGAGATTGCCGGTCGAAACGCGCGGTGAAACAGAACGTGCTCCCCCTGCCGGGGGTGCTCTCCACCCATATGTCCCCCTGCATCATCTCCGACAGTTGCTTGGTGATGCACAATCCGAGGCCGGTCCCCCCGTATTTCCGGGTGAATGAGACATCGGCTTGGGCAAAGGGCCGGAAGAGTTTCTCCGCATCTTCGGTGGATATGCCGATGCCGGTGTCCTTCACAAAAAACCTCAGCACCGTCCGTCTTTTGGATTCAAATGCCTCGGAATGGGGTGCCGCGCCCACGCAGACCATGCCTCCCGCTTCCGTGAATTTGACCGCGTTGCCCACCAGATTCGTCAGAATCTGCTTGAGCCGCAAGGGATCGCCGATCAGGACCATGGGGGTCCCCGGCTCAATGTCAACAAGGAGTTCGATATCCTTCTCTGCGACCTTGTTGAGGAAGATGTCCGTCACCTCATCCATGACCTCATCCAGCCGGAACGGGCGGATTTCCAAGTCCAGCTGGCCGGCTTCGATCTTTGAGAAATCAAGGATCTTGTTGATGATTTCGAGAAGGGAATACGCGGAGGAGTGGATGATTCTCAGATAATGGTCCGCCTTGGGGGGAAGCGTCATGCCCATGGCCAGATCCGCGGCAGCGATGATGCCGTTCATGGGGGTCCGGATTTCATGGCTCATGTTTGCCAGAAAGTCGCTCTTGGCTTGGGTGGCCGCATCAGCGATCGCCTTGGCCCTGCGGAGTTCCTGATTCATCCGCTCCAGCGCCTCGGTGTGCGCCTCAACCTGTTTCCTCAATTCCCTGTACGCGGCTTGCAGGTTGGCATGGACGTTCATGCGCTCAACCAGCTCAGTTCTGTGGAACGGCTTGGTGATGTAGTCATTGGCACCCGATTGAAAGCCCTTGGCCATGTCCCCGGGCTGATCCAGGGCCGTGAGCAGGAGAACCGGCATCTCAAAGAGATTGTATGTTTCACGAATGCGCCGGGTCACCTCATAGCCGGTGATCTGAGGCATCATCACATCCAGGAGGAGCAAGTCGAACTTGGCCCCCTGGGATTTTCTCGCCTGAACCAGATCCAACGCGTCTTGGCCATTGGATGCCAAGGTGACATGACAGTCATGAAGTTTCAGATAGTTTCCCACCACATGGAGATTGACCGGCTCATCGTCCACAATCAGGACATTCAGGGAGTCTGCCGATGAGTGAAGGGTGCTCAGAGGGGCTTGGGTCTGTGGCATTCTCTCAGATGCCGAAGCTTCATTCTCTTTCTCCTCCCGCCCGTGCCCCCGCCCCTCCCCGGGCAGGGGCAGGGGCACGGGCAGTTGAGCCGAATCGGATGCCTCCTTCTGATTGGGAGAGAGGGGCAGGGTGAAGCAGAAGGTTGAGCCCCTTCCCGGTGAGGAACGGAGACTGATCTCACCGCCATGGGCCTCCACGAGGTTCTGGGTGATGGAAAGCCCCAGTCCGGTTCCCCCGAACTGCTTGGCCGCGGAACCGTTCACCTGCTCAAATGCTCCGAAAACAGCTTCATGCTTTTCAGGAGGGATCCCCATGCCGGTATCCTTCACACTCACTTGGATCATCTGCTCCCCGGTCCTCTCCGCGTCTATTCGAATGCTCCCCTTGTCCGTGAACTTGATGGCATTCCCGATGAGATTGTGCAGGATCTGAAGCAGACGATTCTGATCCGCCTGCACCAGAGGCATGTTCTGGGGCACACGGTTGATCAGTCGGAGCCTCTTTCGATCTGGCAAAAGCGGGGAGGAGAGCTTGAAGACCGTCTGCACCGTCTGCCGCAGATGAATTGGCTTCAGATCAAGCTCCCATTGTCGCGGACCTGTCTTGGAGACGTCGAGTATGTCGTTCACCAAGTTTGAAAGTCTTCTCGCACTAAACGAGATCATCCTCAGATTGGAGACCGCTGTTTTGCCAAGCACACCGGAAACGCCGTCAATCAGGGATTCGGCAATGCCGATGATTCCGTTGAGCGGGGTACGCAGTTCGTGGGAGGTGTTGGCGAGAAACTCGTCTTTGAGTTTGTCGAGGCGTTTCAGTTCCGCGTTCTGAGTTTCGATTCGCTGGTAAGAATCGGCCAGATCAGCCGACATCTGATTGAATGTCTTTGAAAGATCGCCGATCTCGTCCCTGCTTCTGATGCCGACCTGCCGACCAAGCTCGCCTGAACGCATCCGCATCATGGCGTCCCGCAGATAGGTGATGGGATGGATGATCGTTTCCGAAAGGATCAGGTTCAGCAATATGAGCATGATGAGCAGGATGGAACCGAGCAACCCCCCGAAGATGACAAACGAGAGACGTTGCTCACGTTCCACATCTCCAAGGGAATAACATATGCGGATAAAGCCGATCCGCTCACCGATGAGCCGGATCTCCTGAAGATGGCGGAGAACCTTCTGGCCATTCCATTTTTCCTGACGGGTATGAACCTCCTCTCCGGCCGCGTGTTGCTCTTCCGCGGACAGGTCAGACATGGCCGGATCAATCCCCTCAGAAGCGAGCAGTTTCCCAGAACAGTCAAACACACTGATCCTCAGAATCCCCTCCACTTTGAGCATCTGCTTCAGGCGGACGCTGATGGCCCGTATCCCCCCCACAAAAATCTCGTTGGCGAGATGATCCCTGTCGCGTTCCACTAGGGTCTGGAGCAGACAGTTGATCTTTCGCATGACCGTCTCAAACCGCTGTTGCTGAAAGGGGAGCTGAATCGTGCTGAAAATGATCGCGATCAGGGCAAACGTGATCAGAATCGCGCCGTTTAATTTATGTCGAAGATTGAACATCTCTCCCTGCAAGTTTCATATCTGCAAAAGTGTTGCCAAAAAAGCTTTGGTAACCATGAGCAACTCAGTAATTGGCCATATATTCTCAAAGAGAAAAAAACTTAACCCAGAGAAAGAAACCAAGCTTTTCAAAAAAACTTAGTTTCTTCATGTAACAGCCCTTGCGTGAAAGTTCAACCTTTTTCAAGCATATCGACCATGAAGACACCCGACATCAACGAATATGTCCATTTATTGATTCAGAAATATTTTACATGTTTTTTGGCATCCTTCATTTGCGGGTTTGCATTTCAGTTTGCAGTTCCGCCTTCAGGCGGTGCTGCACCGCCGAGAGGCGGAACCACAAACTGAAATGTGTCAACCACTTTTTAGGCAAAATGAAGGATGCCTGTTTTTTTTGTGGTTTTCGGAAATATTTTACAAAGGAGAGCCTCTTTGTTTTCAACCACGAAATCCACGAAACACACGAAAAGTGGTTTAACCCCGGCACCGAAGTTCGCCTCAACCCCCTTGGCGACCAAATCTTGTGGATATTGGAATCCGCGTCGTGCCAAGCACCCGACATCGAAGCCATTGTTTGGTCGGCGTTTGAGGTACTGTCAATCGCGATGTGCCACCTTCTGGTGAGATCAGTCGCACCCCACGACTCTTGAACTCCCCACGCCCCTTGCAGTCCATCCCTTTTTTTGATCGAATCAGCGGAATCCGAGTGATCTGCGACAATCCGCGGTTCGAACCCCGCGTAAAATATTTCGGCGTTCATGGGCGTTTTCCGCCCAAAAATGTAAAATGTCTCGTCAACTTCCCCCAGGAGCGGAAATCAGGGCTCAGGGCCGGGCCGGCCCCCGTAAGGAGGAGAGCCGTAAAACATTTCGTCAGTTTTTCAAAGAATTGTGTAAAACATTTCTGAGTCAATATGAGGCAGAGGCGCGGCCGGGTGGGACGTGGCGGGCAGGATGCCGCGCTGATTCTGATTGCGGGAGAGGATGCCCTGGATCAGTATTTTATGCGTCATCCCGAAGAGTTGCGGACACGGGAACCCGATCATGCCAGCAGTTCTTTCACCTTTTCCACGACTTCGGCATTGGAGAACGGCTTGGTGACATATGCGTCCCCGCCAAGGGCCAGCCCTTTGGTCATGTCCACATCCCGTCCCATCGCAGTGAGAAAGATGATCTTTGTCTCTTTCAGTTCCGGATTCCCCCGTATGATCTGGCAGATCTCGAACCCGTCAGGTCCGGGGAGCATGATGTCCAGCAGAATGAGATCCGGTTTGTAATCCGGAATCGTCTCAACCGCTTCCTGACCAGTTATGGCCACCATCACCTGATAGGCGTTCTGTTCCATCAGGAACTTCAGGGGAATGACGATGTTCGGTTCGTCATCAACGATGAGTATTTTTCGTGACATGTTTGCTCCGGTTCATATGGCTTCGTTCACGTTCCGCGTTTACGCGATGTGGAACGAGATCCCAAGTTTTAGGCGGTACAGAAAAGAACCCGGGTTTCTTTGTTCCCTCATTTTTTTGTCCTGTACAAAGAAAACTTAGTTTCTTTCTTTTGTAAGCCCCTCTCTTATCTGGTCATGGATTTCATCCTCTTCAAGGGTTTCATACTGCTGGTAAATCTTCATCGCCAGTGCCAGTGCCACGCCGAGCGTGGCCACCGACACCACGATTGCCGTCAGCATCAGCACATGTGGCAGGGGGTTGATGAAATCCGCCGCGCGGACCGCATGATGAGCCGCGTGAAGCCCATGTGTGAGGATTGGGAGTGTGGCGTCCTTCTTTGCAGCCACCGAGATGTAAAAGAGGATGATTGAGGTTTGAAAGATGTTCATTCCGATGATCTTCTTCACAAGATTGTTCTTGGCGATCATGGCATACATGCCGATCATCATCAGAATGATACAGGCCCAATAATTGTACTTTGAAATGACGATTGTGAGGAGTTCGTTCATGATGCTTGGTGTTGGATGTTTGATGTTGAATGTTGAATGTTTGATGTTTGATGTTTGATGTTGAATGTTTGATGTTTGAACTGGAAACTTCAAGTTTCAAGCATCAAGAGCATCAAACATCAAGCATCAAGGCATCAAGCATCAAACTTATAACCCCTCATCGTGCTTTCCCACAGATGAGAGGTTGTAGTAGATCCATATCATGGCGGTCATCACTGAAAGTCCCACGCCGATTTCGACAATCAGGATGCCGTGAGAGCGGGCGGTGATCGGATCAACGCCCAATATGCCGCCAAGCGCGCTGTAATCGAGATAATTCGCATTCATCAGCAGGCAGAGAAACCCTGTGCCCGCGTAAATGAACACGCCGGCCGCGCATAAGATCGCGCTGGCTCTCTCCCCCATCCGCTGGATGGCTGCCCGGAGGTTGCGGGATATCGCAAACAGGATCACGGCCGCGCCGAGGATCACTCCCCCCTGAAATCCGCCGCCCGGGCTGTGATGCCCGTGGGCGATGACATACAGGGCGAAGAGTTGGACAAACGGCATGATCAGGCGGGTGGTGGTCTGAATGATCAGATCGTGCGGGACCCATGCGCTGTCAATCCGCTCAAATTCGTATGATGCTTCCGGCAGTTTTCCCCCTTTTTTGATCCGCAGGGTGACGCCGGTGGGAATGTGACGGTACAGCCTCTCCTCCACCTTCTTCTGGCTGCTCTTGAATATCCGCAACAGAAAAAAGCAGGCCATTGCAGCGGAAAAAACCACCGTGGTTTCAAACATGGTGTCATATCCCCGGTAATCCGCAAGCACCGCGGTGACGATGTTGGGGACAGATGTCTCTTCCATGGTCTTTTCGATATAATGCGGGGACAAGTAGGTGCTGGCCGGAGAGGAGGGGTCACTCCATTCCGGAAAATCAGATGTGCCGGAGATCAGCAACCCTCCGCAGACCAGCACAATAATCAGACCGATAACTTTCACTCAATCCTCCCATGTAAATCAGTTTAAAGAGTTTGTGAGTTTAATGAGTTTATGAGTTGTTGCTGTGGGGTTCGGGTGTGTTTGTTGCCATCATATCGACGTCTGTCATTTTTGTGTGTCGATTGTCAGATGTGGGTGGAACTTTTGTCCGGTTTTTGGCAAACATTTTTTGACCCATCATTGCTTGTGAAGGTTCAAACAAAAGGAGTGCAAAGATTGCAAAAGGTCAAGACTTTGTCATCCCAAAAAGCGATCTTTGCACCTGACTGTTGCCGTTTTTAACACGAGAAATCTTCCCTTCTCCCTCCCTTCTCCCTCCCTTCTCCCTCCCTTCTCCCTCCCTTCTCCCTCCCTTCGACAAGCTCAGGGAGCGCCCACCGCCTTCAGTTCCAATGACCACATCATTTTTGACTTGAGAGTGTGTGTCAATCCCTCCATGCCCCAAATCCAACAGAAACCTGTCGTTCCGGGCAAATGGCGCAATGCTTCGGCGTGAGACTTCGGCGTGAGCTCAGTCGAACGCTCAGACTTCGGTGAGCTCTGTCGAGTCGTCGAGTCGTCGAACGCTCAGACTTCGGCGTGAGCTCAGTCGAACGCTCAGACTTCGGTGAGCTCTGTCGAGTCGTCGAGTCGTCGAACGCTCAGACTTCGGCGTGAGCTCAGTCGAACGCTCAGACTTCGGCGAGCTCAGACTTCGG
>JAOZRQ010000359.1 GCA_029940115.1 Desulfobacterales bacterium | reverse complement strand
AAGGACGGCAATCTGTGGAATCCGCGTGATCCACCTGATCCGCGGTTCGAATGCGAGGAAACAACACTTTGCCTGACATTCCAAGTTTTTCTTGGTAACAGGGGAAACGCGTCAAGACGCAAGAAGGGCTGCCCAGTCATTGAGGTTGAGAGGCAATGAGTCTCAAATTGTGAAGGTTGAAAGGCAATGAGACCGCCCTTCTTGCACTCCCTTTGTTGAGCTCTCTCACACTTGAGCCGGTACCCTGAAACCTTGCGTTGAAGCCCCGTGGTTCACAACGGACAAAAATCTTCTGCCAAAAACTGGACATAAGTTTTTGCACCAAGGCAAAAAAATAGTGGAAGATGACGCGTGGGCAACAATCAAACCTGAACCCTACAAAAACCAACTCACCAACTCACAAACTCACAAACTCTTAAACTTGATTTACATGGGAGAAAAAAATGAGATATCCCTTGCGGGAAAAAATCGGAGCTCCCGAACTGCTTGTCGGTCGGGAAAAGGAATTTGAAAACCTGGGGAAATGGATCGGCAACATCCCGAAATGCCTGTCCGGCTCCAGGGTCATCCTTGCCCGCCGAAAAAGCGGAAAGACGGCGATTGTGCAACGCCTTTTCAACCGGCTCTGGAGCGAAAACGGGAGAGTGATTCCGTTTTATTTTGACATCGCCGAGAACAAGATCTGGCTTCCGCATTTTGCCATCAAATATTATCGTGCCTTTGCCACGCAATACATCTCCTTTCTGGAACGAGATGAAATGTTGGCTGGCAAGCGGCTTCCCCTGGAAAAAATCAGGGAATACGGCGTGGCAAAATCCGTCGAGGTACTGGTCGAAGATGTGGACGCGCTCATCCAAGATGAGAAAATGAGACGGTATGATCTGATGTGGGACACCGCCTGCTCTGCTCCGGATCGGGTGGCCGATGTCTATGACCAGCGCATTCTGGTCATCTTGGATGAGTTCCAGAACGTCGCACAATATATCTATCGGAGCAAGGTGTGCAAAGGGGAGCCGGATGAAAGCATGGCCGGCAGTTTTCATTCCCTTTCCGAGTCGAAGGTCGCGCCCATGCTGGTGACCGGATCGTATGTCAGCTGGCTGCTTCAGATCGCCGGGAAATACCTGCAGGCCGGCCGGCTCTCTGGGTGGCACATCACTCCCTACCTCACGCCGGAGGGGGGCTTGGAGGCGGTGTACGGATACGCCCAGGTTTACGGCGAGCCGGTCACAAACGAGACGGCCCTCCTGATCAATCAGCTCTGCATGTCGGATCCGTTCTTCATCTCCTGTGTGATGCATAGCAATCATGAGGGGAGGGATCTGACTACGGAGAAGGGCGTGGTTGACACGTTCAACCATGAGATCACCCACCGCCTTTCCATGATGTCCAAGACCTGGAACGAGTACATCCAACTGACGTTGCAAAAAATCAACGACCGGTACGCCAAGCAGATGCTCCTGCATCTCAGCAGGCACTCCGACCGGTATTGGACCCATGAGGAGATCAGAGGGGAGCTGCAAATCGATCTCGACCTCGAGGAGGTCAAAAAGCGGCTCATCCTCCTCGTGGAGGCGGATGTCATCGAATGGGGCCGTTCCGACATTGATTTCCGAGGCTTGCGGGACGGCACACTCAACCTGATCCTTCGAAACCGGTTTGAGAAGGAGATCGAGGGGTTTGTCCCCGATCTGGGGCAGGAGGCGCAGGAACAGATCCGGGAGCTGCGGAAGGAGAGAAGGCGTCTCCAGGGGATGCTGAACAACCTGTCGGGCCGGTTTGCGGAATATCAGCTGGCCATGGCGTTCCGCTCGAAAAAGCGGTTTGCGCTGTCGGACTACTTTGACGGGGTGGGGGACACGACCCGGCTGAATGTCACCGACGTGAGGCAGCGGGTGCCCCTCCAGCGTGGGAACGGCAGGAACATGGAGCTGGACGTGGTCGCGGAGTCGGACTGCGGGCGGGTGGCCGTCGTGGAGGTCAAGAAATGGAGGACGAGGATCGGCAGGAGCCTCGTGGAGGACTTCGCAGAGAAGGTTGATGCCTACGCAAGGGATGCTCCCGGCAAGACCATCCTGCCCGCCTTTCTCTCGCTGGGCGGCTTCACGGAAGATGCCATGCGGCTCTGTGAGGAGCGGGGCATCGGGACGGCGGAGCGCATTGCACATTTCTGAGGGGAGAAATATGCTGGATTTAAGGGAGGCCCTTGAGCGTGAACTTGAACTTGAACGTGAGCGTGAGCGTGAACGTGAACGTGCCCTTGAACGTGAACGTGCACGTGCCCGCAAATGAATGCTGATGTTCAGCTCCAAGTCTGAGTTCAAGTTCAAGTTCAAGTTCACGTTCACGTTCACGTTCAAGTTCACGATCAAGTTCAAGTTCACGTTCACGTTCCTTTTCACGTTCCTTAAAGGATGAAATGTGATGAAGATACTGAATGTCTGTTTCAGGAATATCAATTCACTCAAGGGGGATTGGGAGATTCCCTTTGATCATGCGCCCCTTGCGGATGCGGGCATTTTCGCGATCATCGGCCCCACGGGTGCGGGGAAGACGAGCATTCTGGATGCGATCACCTTGGCGTTGTATGGAGAGACTCCGAGGCTGAAAAAGCCTGCCGAACAGATTATGACCAAGCATACCGGGGATTGTTTTTCGGAAGTCACGTTCTCCATAAAGAACAGGGCCTACCGATCCAGATGGGCGGTTCGCCGGGCCAAGAAGAAACCTGACGGAAAGCTTCAGCCGGCCAGAATGGAGCTGTCGGATATCGGCGCAGAGCGCATCATTGAGGAGAAGTTGAGCATGGTTCCCGTGCGGGTCGCTGAACTGACGGGGCTTGATTTCAAACGGTTTTCCCGCTCCATCATGCTGGCCCAAGGCGACTTCGCCGCGTTCCTGAATGTCAGTGAGAATGAGCGGGCAGACCTTCTGGAGAAGATCACCGGCACGGAGATCTATTCCCAAATTTCGGCCAAGGCGTTTGAAAAGGCCAAGGCGGAGAACGACAAACTGATTCGCCTCAAAGATCAGGTCGGGGGCATCTTGTTCATGGAATCCGCCCGGATAAAGGAGATCGAAGCGGAGATCCGTGATATCGGCGGGAAGATCAGGGAGATGGGGAAAACGCTGGAGATTCTGCGGTCCCAGCAGGAATGGCAAAAGGGCCTGAAACGTCTCGAAGATGAATGCGGGAAGAGCCGGCGGTCCCTTGAGGATGCCCAAAAGCAAAAGGATGCGATGCACGCGGATATCCAGCGGCTCGCGATAGCCAAAAAGGCGATGGTGCATCAGCCGGCTCTCGATGTTCTGGACGCCAGGAAAAAGCAGGTTGCGGAGATGCAGGAGGCCCTCGCCGCGCTGCAAAAGGAGATACCGGAGCTGGAAGGCCGGCTCAAGCTTCTGGCGGAGAGGCAAAAAGGGACGCACCGTGATCTTGAACACGCGAAGCAGATCCGCTCGGAGACCGAGCCGGTGATCGGAAAGGTGCTGTTGTGGGACAGGGACATGGCAAACGAAGATCAGCATATCCGAACCATCGATTCGCAACTCACCGCCCTGCGGGTGGCGCAGAAGCGGACAAAGGCCCAGCAGTCGAAGAATGAAACGGCCGTTCAGGGGAACCTCGCGAATCAGAAGGAGATTGCAGCGTGGCTCGACGCGCACCTCCGTGACGAAGACCTTCCGGGAGACATGCCGATCATCCGGGACCGGCTGGAACAATTGGCACATACCCGAAAGCGACGCGTGGCGTTCCAGACCGCAAGGGAGGCAGTCCTGAAGGAGAAGGGAAAGGCTGAGTCCGACGGGAACAAGGCCAAAGCCGCTGTTTGTGCCATGGAGGACCAGCTAAGAAGACTTGCCGCTCGACAGGAAGAGGCGGAGCGATGGTCAACGGATCTTTCAGGCGGCGCTTCCATGGAAGACATGGCCCAAGCGTACAACCATCAGGGCAAATTCATCGGCATCTTCAAGGAACTCCGCAGAATCGCCATTGAGCATGACGCGTCTGTTTCGGAAAGGGAGACGCTTGACAAGCAGATCCGGGAAGATGAGAACGGATTACGCCGGGATCAGAAGCGACTCACCGAGCTGGGGGAAAAACGGGTGAGGGAGGAGAACATCCGCTCGGCTCTTGAGAAGACGGTGGAGCAGGAGATGCTGATCGCCACATATGAGGATCACCGAAACCGGCTTCGGTCCGGTGAACCGTGTCCCCTGTGCGGCTCCCGCGAGCATCCCTTTGCCGTCGAAGGCCCGCCCCGGGAAATGAATTCCCGAAAGGCCCTGAATGATCAGACCGCCAGATTGCAGAAGATACTGAAGAAGATCGAAGCCTTGTCCCATCAGATCACCCGGGTTCAGACCCGGAGTGGCCAGAACGAGAAGCAGTTCGCGGAGGTCAAAGAGAGGATCATGAAATCTCGGAAAGACCGGGAGAGTCTCTGCGACGACGCGGAGCGTTTGTGGGAAGCAGGGACATTGTCGGATATGACGGAGCGTTTGTGGGAAACAGGGAAGTCAGCGGAATTGGCCGAGGGCATCCGAGCCATGGAGACCGGGACCCGGAAACTGGAGGCAAATATCCAGTCGCTCAGGAATTGCCGTGGCGAAATGGAGCAGATCCGTCGGGCCTGGCAGACGGAAAAAGACCGGATGGCCCAGAAACAGGCGGAGATCATCCGCCTGGAGAACGCATGGGAGAACAGCGAGAAGGAGCTGAACAGGCTGGATCAGGAGATTCGGGATATCCAGGAGACGGAGAAAGACCCGTCCAAGAATCTGCAGGAGCGGCTCGCGACATATCAAGAAGCCCTTCCGGTCCCGGGGACGGAGGAGGCGTTGAACAAACGGCTGGCAAAGCGGCATCAGGCTTACGGAGCATATGTGAGGAGGCAGAAGGAGATGGAAAGGAGCCTCCAAGACCTCCGGGAAAAGGCCGGCTCCTTTTCAACGGCGCTTCAAGGCGTGACCCAACAGATTGCCGATCTGGACCAGCATCTCCGAACCGCCCAGGAGAAGCGCAACGCCCTGAGAGATCAGCGGAAAGCGGCTTTCGGAGAGAAGGATCCGCTTCAGGAGAGGCAGCGGCTGGAAAAGGAGGCGGAGAAGAGGGGGAACGCGCTGGAAACGGTCACGAAACAATACAACGAGACTGACAAACATCTCTCGGGCCAGAAGGGGCTGCTGAATAGCAAGACCTCCGAGAATGAGAGGCTCTCCGCATCGGTCCGTGCGTCTGAGGCCGAACTGTTGAACCGGGTGACAGACTCCGGTTTTGAGGGCATTGACCATCTCCGCAACAGCCTGCTCCATGCAGAACAGCAACACCGGATTGAAAGGGCGGCGGCGGAGGTGGACAGGCATCTCCTTCAGGCCCGGACCCGACTCGACACGGTTCAAAAGAAGCTGGAGACCGAGAAGGCAAAGGCGTTGACCCAGAAACCGCTCGAAACGATCATCGGGGAGATGGATGAGGGGAACAGGCAGAAAGAGGAACTGACCAAGCGGCTCGGTGCGGATCAGAAGGTCTTGGAAGATCAGGCGGGGTTGAGAAAGAGACACACCGAGAAGATGCAGGAGATCGACACCCAGGAAAGGGAATGCAACCGCTGGAACCGCCTGAACCATCTGATCGGGTCGAAAAAAGGGGATGTGTTCAGAAAATTTGCCCAAGGCCTGACTTATGACCGCCTGCTCTGGTTGAGCAACCGGCATCTGAAAAAGCTGAACGACCGGTATCAGATGAGCCGGCAGGAGAATCAGGGGCTGGGCATAGAGGTGGTTGACACCTATCAGGCGGATATCCGAAGACCCGCCAGCACCCTCTCCGGCGGGGAGAGTTTTCTGGTGAGCCTCTCCATGGCCTTGGGGCTCTCGGACTTGGCCGGCAAACGGACAAAGGTGGATTCCCTCTTCCTGGATGAAGGGTTCGGCTTTCTGGATGACGAATCCCTGAGCCTTGCCCTCTCCACGCTGGAGACGCTTCAGTCCGGCGGGAAGATGATCGGGGTGGTCTCCCACGTTGAGGCATTAAAGGAGCGGATAAGCGCCCAGATACAGGTGAAGCGGCTGCCTGGGGGGATCAGTCGGTTGGAAATCACGGTCTGAGGGAACTGGCAAGTACCCGGCCATAAAGTTTGCTGTGCTCACCTCCCATTGAACTTGAACTCACCTTTTCCCAATATGTCGTGCAGATGCAGGATTCCCTGAACCCTTCCTCCGGAGTCTGTCACTGGGAGGACGGTGATCTGATGTTGCTCCATGAGATTCAGCGCGTCATAAGTGGGGGAATCCGGTGCGACCGTCTTCGGGTTTTTCGTCATCATCTGTTCCAACGCCAGGTCGAAGATCGGCAGCCTCTCCGCCACCGCGCGGCGGATGTCGCCATCTGTGATGATGCCGGAGAGGGTTCGGTCCGACCTCAGCACGAAGGTCACCCCCATGCCGACGCGGTTGATCTCTCCAACAGCCTCCTCCATGGTCGCCCCTTTGAACAAAACGGGAACCACGTCGCCCGTGAGCATGATCTCCCCGACCCTGCTGGAAAGGCGTCTCCCCAGCGCACCTCCCGGATGGAATCTTTTGAAGTCGCTGGTTTTGAAGTGTTTCCTGTCTGTCAGCACCACCGCCAGCGCGTCACCCATGGCGAGCATGGCGGTGCTGCTCGCGGTGGGCGCCCCGATGGAGGATGCCTCCCTCTCCACCCCCACATCAATGGCGATGTCACTCTGCCTTGCCAAAGTGGAATCGGGGTTTCCGGTGAACGCGATGACCCGGCATCCCGCGGCGCGGATGCTCGGCAACAGCACATTCAGCTCCTCGGTCTCCCCGCTGTTGGAAAGGGCCAAAAAGATGTCGTCGGGGCACACCAGCCCGAGATCCCCGTGCATCGCCTCAACCGGATGCAGGAATACCGACCGGGTTCCGGTGCTGTTCAGCGTGGCCACGATCTTTTTGCCGATCAGCCCCGACTTGCCAATGCCGCCCACGATCAGACGACCCGTTGAACGACAGATCATCTCCACCATCTCCGCAAATCTGGCGTCCATCCGATCCGCCATTTTCAAAATCGCCTCTGCCTCTGTTCTGAGAACCTCCATCGCTTGTCTCATGATCTCTCCTGAATCCGTATATTGAAACTTGGGCATCCTTCATTTTGTCTGAAAAGTGGTCTGCACTTCCCAAATGAGCGAAAAGT
>JAOZRQ010000358.1:4436-7205 GCA_029940115.1 Desulfobacterales bacterium | reverse complement strand
ATGTCGCTTTCTGGATGCCGGCTCAAGCGTGGGAGAGCTCAACAAAGGGAGTGCAAGAAGGGCGGTCCCATTGCCCTTCAACCTCCACAATCTGAGTCTCATTGCCTTTCAACCTCAATGACCGAGCAACCCTTCTTGCGCCTCATTCCCCTCAGCATCAGGGAAAACCTGGAATGTCAAAAAGAATGTCGCCTTCAGGATGCCGGCTCAGGCGTGGGAGAGCTCAAGCAAGGGAGTGCAGGAAGGGCGGTCCCATTGCCCTTCAACCTCCACAATCTGAGTCTCATTGCCTTTCAACCTCAATGACCGAGCAACCCTTCTTGCGTTTCAACGCGTTTCCTTCAGTATCAAGGAAAACTTGAAATGTCAAACAAAGTGTCGCTTTCTGGAAAGAAGGTTGTTGACATCCGATGTCCCTCATGGCAAAAGCATCCTCGTCGGCAGGTCGGGCGGCATTTTTTCAGTCAGCCACGAGCTGCAGATGGGAGTGTCCGCCTTCATCCTTTACATGGCTGTTCGCGGGAATGACAGCCCGTGACCTGAATACACGCGACCAGATGAGTCTCTCCCACTGTTTCCGAATCGGGGAGAAGTTTCGGCTCCTCAACCTTGCAATGATCCATCGCGACCGGACAGCGAGTATGAAACCGGCACCCGGTCGGCGGATTGATTGGCGAAGGCACGTCCCCCACAAGAACCTGCCGCTTCTTTGTCGCGAAGGGATCAGGCACAGGAATGGCGGATATCAGGGTTTGGGTATAAGGATGCAACGGGTTTGCATAAATGGTCTCAGCGTCCGCATATTCGACGATTTTCCCCAGATACATCACCGCGATATGATCTGAAATGTGCTTCACCACCGCGAGGTCATGGGCGATAAAGAGGTAGGTCAGTTTCATCTCCTGCTGAAGTTCCAGAAGCAGGTTCAGTATCTGGGACTGGATCGAAACATCCAAGGCCGAGACCGGCTCATCACAGATCACCAGTTTCGGCTTTAGCGCAATGGCCCGGGCAATGCCGATGCGCTGACGTTGCCCCCCGCTGAACTCGTGGGGAAAGCGGTTCACCGCATCCTCTGAAATGCCGACCCGGTTCAGCAGTTTTCGGACTTCCGCCCTGCGCTCATCTGGGGTGCCGATGCCGTGAATCAGAAACGGCTCCTCTATGATATCGCCCACCGTCTGCCGGGAATCAAGAGAGTCAAACGGATCCTGGAATATCATCTGCATATCCCGCCGCAATCTCCGGAGTGCCTTCCCGCGCATCTGCGACAACCGCTTTCCGTCAAACACCACATCCCCGTCAGTCGGATCGTAAACCCTCAAAATGGTCCGCCCCACCGTGGTCTTGCCGCACCCCGACTCTCCCACCAGGCCCAAGGTCTCCCCTCTCCTGACCCTGAGAGACACCCCATCCACCGCATAGACCGTCCCGACCCGCCGCCAGAGAATCCCCCCGTAAACCGGAAAGTGCATTTTCAAGTTCTTGACCTCGAGGAGAGGGGCGATGGGCGATGGGCGATGGGCGATGGGTGGCTTGTCGTTTCCCACTGTCCGCTCGCCGCTTGCCGCTTGCCGCTTGCCGCTGAAATGACAACTGACCAGATGATCCGCTTCCACGGCGATTGTCGCTGGTTGAGTCTTGCAGATTGGCTCGGCATGGGGGCATCGGTTCTGAAACCGGCAACCTTCGGGGAGTTCATAAAGGCTTGGAACCATGCCTCTGATGACGTTCAATCGGGTTTTTCCCAGATATTCGAGACGCGGGATGGAGTGGAGCAGCCCTTGGGTGTAAGGATGTATCGGGTTTTTGAACAGCGTCGTTGCTGGTGCAGATTCAACAATTTTCCCCGCGTACATGACCACCACATCATCGCAGATCTCCGCGATGACCCCGAGATCGTGGGTGATAAAGATGATGGTCATCCCTATCTCACGTTGCAAATTCCTCATCAGATCCAATATCTGCGCTTGGATGGTCACATCCAGGGCGGTGGTCGGCTCGTCTGCAATAAGGATATCCGGTTTGCACACCAGCGCAATGGCGATCATAATCCGTTGGCGCATGCCACCGGAGATCTGGTGCGGATATTCCCTGACGCGCTTCTCAGGATCAGGAATGCCGACCTTGCGGAGCATCTCAAGGGAGGCCACCTGGATATCCTTTTTTCCCATCTCTGGATAATGGAGATGGAACACCTCTCCGATCTGCCTGCCGATTTTGTGAACCGGATTCAGCGCGGTCATCGGTTCTTGGAAGATCATGGAAATGCGGTTGCCACGTATCCGATGCATGTCATTGGCCTTGACCGCCACGATGTCGGTATCCCGAAACCAGATCTGCCCGCTTTCGATCACCCCCGCCGGTTTTGGCAGAAGCCGCATGACAGAGAGGGAGGTGACGCTTTTCCCGCACCCGGACTCCCCGACAATGCCCAAGGTTCGGCCGCTTTTCACAGAAAAGCTGATATCATCCACCGCGCGGACCCTGCCCGCCTCGGTGTCAAACGCGGTCACAAGATGCTTTATATTTAAAATGGTGTCTTCGCTCAATTTGTTCCTGGGTTTATAGGTTCTGGGTTCCCGCTCCTGTTGGATTGAGACTTCCGGCAAGGTTTCGGATTTGTCAATCCGAGCAAGGCGGCAAGGTTCTGATTTGTCAATCTGAACAATGCGGGATGCTCCTGTTGGATTGAGGTTCGGATTTGTCAATCTGAACCGAGCAAGGCGGCAAGGTTTCGGATTTGTCAATCCGAACCGAGCAAGGCAG
>JAOZRQ010000358.1:0-4336 GCA_029940115.1 Desulfobacterales bacterium | reverse complement strand
GAACCGAGCAAGGCGGCAAGGTTTCGGATTTGTCAATCCGAACCGAGCAAGGCAGGATGCTCCTGTTGGAGGTCTCACCAAAAGACCTTATATAACAGATTCCATATCGTGAACTTGTGCCTGAACCTGAACTCACACTTGAGCCTGAACCCGAAGCTGATGAACGCAAGCTTGAACATTCAGTTGCGGGCAAGTTCAAGTTCACGGACAGAGCGGCCTCCGCCCCTGCCGGCAGGACAAAGGACAGGGATCCCTAAGTTTACACTTATGATTCCTTCATATATTCCGGTGCCAGATTCTCAAACCGTGTGTATCTGTTTATGAATGCCAGGTTCACGGTCCCGACGGGGCCGTTTCGCTGTTTGCCGATGATGAGCTCGGCCTTTCCCCGGTTCGGGTTGTTCTCATCCTTGTTGTAAACTTCATCCCTATAGATGAAGGCGACCACGTCGCTATCCTGCTCCAAGGATCCGGATTCTCTCAAATCTGACAACAATGGCCGTTTGTCCCCCCGTTCCTCCAGCTTTCTGTTCAACTGGGAAAGCGCGATCACTGGCAGATCAAGCTCCTTGGCCAAGGCCTTCAACGCCCTTGAAATCTCGGCGATCTCGAGGTCCCTGCGTTCAGCCGACCTGCGGCCCCGGATGAGTTGCAGGTAATCCACGATGACCAGCCCGATGTTCTCATTCATCTTCAGCCTGCGGGATTTGGCCCGGATTTCTGTGACCGAGATGCTCGCGGAATCGTCAATGAAGATGGGCAGATTCGTCAGGGTGCTGGCCGCGTCTGTGATGCGGCTCCAATCCTCCTCACCCAGAAATCCGCCCCTCAGGCGGGATGAATCCACCCGTGCCTCGGCACTGAGCATCCGCATGCCGAGCTGCTCCTTTGACATCTCCAGCGAAAAGACCGCGACCCCCGTATTCTCATAAGCCGCGTTCCTTGCGACATTGAGCGCAAAAGCCGTTTTCCCCATGGACGGCCGCGCGGCGATGATGATCAGATCCGAGGGCTGAAATCCCGAGGTCATCTTGTCCAGATCGGCAAACCCGGTGGGCACACCGGTCACCAGGGCCTGGGTTCCCTGACGGGCTTCAACGGTGTCAATGGCGTCATCAAGGATTCTGCTGAGGGGATGGAAGGCGGGATTGATCTTATGCTCTGATATTTCAAAAATGGCGTTTTCCGCAAAATCAATCACATCGTCAATATCCCCTCCGTCTTCCAGACATCGCTGGGTGATCGCGTTCGCCTTTTCGATGAGACGTCTCAGACATGCCTTGTCATGGACAATTCTCGCGTAATGGGGCGCGTTGACGGCACTTGGGGCTTCGTCTATCAGCCGCGCCAGATAGGTGGTCCCCCCGATCTCCTCCAAATGCGCCTTTTCTTGGAGAATATTGCGTAGCGTGATCAGATCAACTGGCTGGCTTTTTCTGAACAGGTCGGCCACCGCGTCGAATATTTTCTGATGAGCGGGCTTGTAAAAATCCTCAGGCGAGAGGATCTCGATCACATCGAGCAGGGTCCGGTTGTCAAGCAGAATCGCGCTGAGAAGGGACTCCTCGGTCTCAACGCTGTGCGGCGGCAGACGATTCAGGAACGGGTCCTTCAGGTTTTGGGACGGGGTATGGGTCATCGGATCGATTGCGTGAATGGGCGTGTTTGGCCATGTCCCTACCCTTTGCCTCGGCAGATCAGGGCACGGAAAAGGGTGACTTTCCTTCAAGTAATCAATACGTCAATGGCTGTGCGGGAGACGATTCGACCTGTGTGATTGACGGTCAGCGGGTTTTTAAAGACAACGCGGCCCGCTGAAATTTGGAAATGAAACGCTGTATCCAAAAGCCAACCGCACAGGTCGAGACTATTTTTACGCCGCCGGATTTGCCAATCCGGCGGCAACAGAGGGGATATCCTATTCGGGCACGACCTCAACCGTTATCTCGGTTTCAACGTCGTTGTAAAGACGGACGGGAATTTTGAAGGTGCCGATGGTTTTGACAGGTTCAGCGAGCAGAAGCATTGACTTTTCAAGCGTGACACCTTGGTTTTCGAGACTGTCCAGAATGTCTCGTGCAGACACGGACCCGTAAAGGCGATCCTCATGGCTGACTTTTGCCAAGATTTTGCATGAAACCCCTTCAAGTCTTTTGGCCATCTCCTCGGCAAATCCCTTTTCCTTGGCAATCTGGATATCAAATTTGGCCCTTTCCTGTTCCAGCATTTTCCGGTTTGCAGGAGTGGCCAGCACGGCCTTGTTTTGGGGCAGAAGATAATTGCGCGCATAGCCGTCTGCCACAGTTGCCTCGCTACCGATGATACCGAGTGATTCGATTGTCTCTCTTAATATGATTTTCTTTGCCATATATAAACCTCTGCTGCAAGCTCCAAGCTGTAAGCCGTTTAGAGCTTGCAACTTGGAGCTTACAGCTTTTCTGATATAAACCTCTGCCACAAGCTCCAAGCTGTAAGCCGTTTAGAGCTTGCAGCTTGGAGCTTACAGCTTTTCTGATTTTCTGAAATCGAGCCAGAGGTCAAAGAAGCCCAGACCGATGACCAGGAGCAGGACAAACTGCTGAAACGCGATGAGGCTGTACAGGAAAAATCTGAGCATCAGAGGAAACCGTTTTTTTTGGAAATAAAAGGACACAATCGCGATTCCCCCGAAAAAATAGATGGTCATCAGAATGATCACGCCGTTCAACGCGAAAAATTTGACGATTTTGATCGGGAAGAGGAGGGCCATTCCGCACCCAATCGCGACCCATACAAGAAAAGCAGGGGGTTTCCACAGCCTCAGGGAGCCGAAGTCAGGATAAAAGACGCCCTTGCTTTTCAGTATCGGCCTTGCGATGAGAAGCGTTGTCCAGATCACAAAAAGAATGGAAGATACGGCCAGCGAGGGGAGCACACTTACCAGACCATACCGGATATTTTCCATTTGGTTTGCCAGTCTGCGGATGTTATCTTCTGGCACATCCATGTTTCTGTACAAGGCCATTGCCAAATCAAGATTCCTTCCCACATGATCCGATACCAATGTGCCGATTCCCGTTCGGGTCATATGGCTGTAAAAGAAGAGGGTGGCAAGGCCCACCGCCGTCACCCCCGCGCATCCGTACAGGACCGTCTTTTCGACGGAGAGATTCATCTCCATGAATTCACTCAGAACAAAACCGATCAGCATCAACTCGACAAAGAAAAGCATGTCCACGCCGACGCCGCCGAGCAGGATGGCCATTATGAGAATGGATGCGGCAGGAACAATCGCCCCATTTGCCCGGCCAAGTTTCAAGCGATAAAAAAGTATCGGCAAGGGGATGAGCAGTGAACAAAAAAAGCCGATGATCGGCATATAAACAGTGACTGCGAATATGAGAATGGTCATCGCAACCCCTGTCAGGATATGCTTTGAAATTTCCCCTTGGATGGTCTGTGGCATTTTCCAGCTGTTTCCTTGGTTTTCGATTCTGGCATCGCCCGATCCGCCGGATTGGACGATCCGCCGGCACATATTCGGTGAACCCCCCTTGAAATCACGCTCATGATCGGTTCGGATGGCCACATCCGAACCGCCAGATTTGTCAATCCCCGATGCTTGTCCCCGACGTCTTTTATCGGGGACAAGATGTCGGGGACAGGTTCCGGCGGGAGTGGAGATAGCAGATATTTCTCTGCTCCACTCAGATTGGCCAATCCGAGCCAATCCGGCGGAGCAGATCCTTTTCCGCTACTCTGACCTTGCCCCTTTGGCTCCTATCTAATCCATCGTACCCACATAGGGCAGAAGTGCAATGGTACGCGCGCGTTTGATGGCCTGAGTCAGCCTGCGCTGATGTTTTGCACAAGTTCCGGATATGCGCCGCGGGATGATCTTGCCACGCTCAGTGATAAAATACTTGAGCATTTTGGGATCTTTGTAATTGATGAGCAGGTTGCTGTCCGCACAGAAACGGCAGACTTTGCGGCGGTGAAATATTTTCTTCTTCTTACCTGCGTTTCGCTGTCGATGGGACTGGCTCGTCTTATACCGTCTCATGTTCCTCCTTCCCGCTCATTTCCTCACCCGCGGTTTTCCCCTCTGATTGGGAATCATCAGAGGGAACCTCCGCCTCCTCCACAGATTCTCCTTCCTTGGCAGGCGGTTCTTGGGCAGGCGGTTTCTCCGCTTGGGCAGGCGGTTTCTCCGCTTGGGCAGGCGGTTTCCCCGCTTGGGCAGGCGGTTTCTCCGCTTGGGCAGGCGGTTTCTCCGCTTGGGCAGGCGATTTCTCCGCTTGGGCAGGCGGTTTCTCCGCTTGGGCAGGCGGTTTCCCCGCTTGGGCAGGCGGTTTCT
>JAOZRQ010000357.1 GCA_029940115.1 Desulfobacterales bacterium | reverse complement strand
ATGCAAAGGCAGATGCGAAAGACCGCTTCGCTCATCTTCCGCACTCCGGATTTGTCGTCTGGAGTGCCAAACTTGCAGTTTGGCAAATGCTCATCTTCCGCACTCCGGATTTGTTGTCGGGAGTGCCAAACTCGCAGTTTGGCAAATGCAGATGCGAAAGACCGCTTCGCTCATCTTCCGCACTCCGGATTTGTTGTCGGGAGTGCCAAACTCGCAGTTTGGCAAATGCAGATGCGAAAGACCGCTTCGCTCATCTTCCGCACTCCGGATTTGTTGTCGGGAGTGCCAAACTCGCAGTTTGGCAAATGCAGATGCGAAAGACCGCTTCGCTCATCTTCCGCACTCCGGATTTGTTGTCCCCCAGATGGAAAAAATGCCACCTTCCCCCCCTTTTCCGGCATATCGTCTCCCCTTTCCACTTGGGCCGTGCTTGTGCCATCGGAGCGGAGGGAGACGACCTTCAGAACCAGATCCGTGCCAAGAGCTTGGAAGCGTTGACCGATCCTGACGCCGACGTCCTCTCCGATGTCCAGAATGATCTCCTGTTTGGTTACTTGGGATATCCGTCCCCGGAGCGGATGGCGTTCTCTCAGGATTCTCAGAAGGCTCTCCGTGAGCTTTTCTCTCTGATCAAACGGACTCCTGCCGCTTTCGAGTCTCGCATGAAAGAAGTCAAGAATCTTCCCTGTCCTTGTCTCGTCAAGGCGCATCACAACATCGGAATTCACTGCTTCAAGAACCAGAAAGAGCCTGACGGTCCACAGATCCGGGGTCAGCCTGTTCTCAGGCCGCACCAGATCCGACCTTGACAGCTCGAATTCCCTCACGATCTCATCCAGTGACTTCCGATCCAGAAGTCTGATGCGGGGATATTCCTCATGCACGGTCTTCTGGACCGCAAACGCGGCAAGGGTCTCCTCCCCTTTTTTCGGATCATAGATCACCGCCATGGTCACCCGATCCGAGGTCCAGTCATCCCCGGAAACTGGGGAACCGGCAACCACCTATATCTCGTCAAGCAACCTGACGGACTGGCGGATCAGCTGCTGCTTCCGACCCGTCGAATCGTGAAACGAGGAGGCGGTGACATTCTCAAGCAGTCCGCTGAACCGCTCGACGCCTCGGATGATTTCCGCCATGTCAGGGGGCGGGGGTTTTGACGGGGACTTGGCTGTCAAATGGATGGCAACACCCGCCACAAGGAGGAATCCGACCAGCATCAGAGCGGTCAGCCACCGTCTCGGCGGGTCCGGTGCCGCGTCAGACGCGGTGATCTCCAGCCGGACCAGTCGCTCCGCTCCTTTCTTCTCTCCAAAATAGCTGAACGTGGGATCGCCGTACTCGAATCCCGAGTCGCAGGGACTGCCCATGGCCGGCCATCAATTTCATCAATTTCAAATCCCCAAGTCTCACGTTTCAAAAGGTTTGTAGTTCCGCCTTCAGGCTGTGTCGCACCGCCTGAACGCGGGACTACGAACTTCACCCTTTGTCTTTTCAAAATAACAATGTGAGGTGTGGAAGGTGCGGCTTTGTCCCGCTCCATGATCTGCGTGCGAACTTTGTCAAGGTAAAAAAAAGCTTTTGCAGACGCATACTGTGTGACAGAAAGCTCAAGCTCCTGCTTGGCCGCGTCATAATCTTTCATCAGATAATAAATCAGACCCTTTTCCCGATGGGGAAAATAATCCATGAGATGCATCCCGTAAGTCCTCGCCATCCTCTCATCGTCGAACTTCTGCGCCAAAGCCATGTCCAGATCGGAGAGGGCCTCCTGATGACATTCCCCCTCCATGCAGGAGAGGGCGCGCTGGTAGTGGTCGTACCATTGATATGTGAATACGCCCTTGGCCTGACAGTAGATTCTGCCGTCTCTCACACAGACGGGCTTTGGTGGCGGGCATCCGGGGAACAGCAACAGCGCGGAGACCAGCAGAAGATAGATGGGTTTCATTTTCATCAGCAGTCCCAAAAAATTGCTTTCTCCCTTAGAGGGTGTTTGAAAACTCCCCTGTGAACCTTACGATGGAGCGGGTTTGGCGAGATGGCCATCTCCGGATTGATCCAGTCATTTCAGGGGTTGACATGATCATTGAAGGTGTTTGAAAACATCTTCTAACGCCGCGTTTCAGATATTCCAAGCCAGAAAAGTTTCCTGTTCCGCATGAAGTTTCCATGGCAGAAGTCCCGCGCTGGAAATACGGACCACCTTTCCCATGTTTAGCGTTCCTATTTGCCAAGTCTAAGCAACTCATCAACCCATTGTGCGAAATGTCGGCAACGTTCAAGCAGAATCGGCATGCCGATCCTGTCTGCCACCAATGGCCCGGATGTCGCCTTGTTACCAGCGTATTCGGGTATCTCCGCGATGATCCGCTTGGAAGGGGCCGTGGTTGCGCCGTCATCGATCAGTTCGGGATTTCCGCCCTCTCGTGCCACCATGTCGACGAGCCGCCGAATGGGGTCGTCATGCTCGAGAAACTCCCAATCAAGTTGCTGAGGCTCCGCCAGTATCAGGGCCTCGAACTCGTGCAGCTGGACATAAGGGATGAAGCGCGTGTCGTTCAACTCGCCGTTTATGTCCGCCGCGAGGGCCGCTTCCAGAACCGCGACACGACAGTACGGGTCTGTTTCTCTTTGTGCGCCAGAGTAGCCCGGAAAGTCGTTTGGCAACGCATAGAGGTCCAGCATCGTCGTAAATCGGACATCCGACTGCCGGTCTTCCTTCATCCAAGAACAGATATCCTTCCTCACCGTGTCGTACGGACGTTGTCGCCGAAATCCGCCGCGATGCAGGATGCCTGCCCGTTTGTCCCTGCCTGTCAGCAGACATCGGGCATCCGCCCACACCGTCTGTTCTCCCAAATATGGTGCCAGAGTGTTCCTCACGAAGCGTTCCTCGGTCTGTCCCTCTGCGGTGATGTGAAGCCTGATTGACATCACGGACACCCTCCCAGCACGTTCTTTTCCCAAAGTTCGCCCAGACAGTATCTCTCAAGCCATTCGGCCAAATCCTGCTCGTTTAGTCGACGGAGGAGCGTTCTCGGGGGTTTCCGGTCATGTGCCACGATCATCACCTGATCCGACGTGAACTCATCAATCAGGCGCGAAGACTGCGTTGCCAAAATCACCTGTGTCGCGGGAGGAAGTGCCCTCACCATGCCGGCCAGCGCGGACATGGTTGCCGGATGGAGTCCCAGTTCCGGCTCATCCACGATGATGATCCCCGGACGCAGGTCCGGCGGCTGCATGAAAAGCGTCGCCAACGCCATGAAGCGCAGGGAGCCGTCGGACAGCTGGTGCGGCCCGAAAAGGTGGTCCGATCCGTTCTCCCTCCAATTCAGCCGGACATATCTTTCGTTCCCGACCGACGGGGTCAGGTCGAAGTCCCCGAATTGAGGCACCATCAGCCGGACATGGCGGACGATGCGATCGTAGTATCGTCTTCCGCCGTCCCTGTCGCGAAGTCCGCGCAGGAAGGCCGCCAGATTTCCGCCGTCGCCTCTCAGGGACCTCGCGTCGTCAATGTACCCCTCGCCCCGGATACTGGCGGTCGCCGAGGTGTCGTGGAACTGAAACACTTGGCAGTGTGAAAGCATGTGATGGATGGCCTGACAGGTCCGATTTCCGCTGTCCGCGATGTCCCCCAACTGGGATTCCCGCACACCTCCGCCGAGCCTGCATGTCTCTGGTTCGGTTCTTCCCGCCGCGTGGCACACGACGGTCTCATCCCGCACGAACAGCCGTCCGGTCGCATCTCGTCCCAGAACAAAGGCGTACTCGCTCCTCGCCTGAGCGTCCTCAAACCGCAGACGCGCCGACACCTCCGAGGTGGTCTTGGCTCCAAAGTGAAGCAGGGAGTCGGCAAATCCCTGCTCCGCCACGTGTTGCTGCATGCCGCCGGCGGCCATGCGGCTCAACATCCTGAAAAATGACACCAAGTTGCTTTTGCCCGCGCCGTTCGCACCCAACATGACCGTGATCGGGCCCAATGCCATCGTCTGCCCCTCGGCGTCGAGGGACTTGAAACCCTTCAACTCGATGCTCCTCAGTTCAGGTTGGGCAACCTGTCGGTATAGACCTCTTCCGGCACGATGGGTCTGACAACCCATCTGTTCTTTTTTTCTGCCTTCATTTTCCCCCTTGGATTTTGATGTCATCCGTTCACCTCGATTTTTTCAATATCTCACCGGCAAGCAGAAAATAATGGCGCAATGCCCTGAAAATCCTGTCCGTGTCTGATCTGATGAAAAAGCCGTCAGCATCGAACACCGCCCGGCATGTGCCATCTTTCCCATTCGGATGAAGCTCCGCAAAACGCCAAGTCTGTCCCTTGACCATCAGTCCGTATATCGGATGACGGTGGCCGGCATCCTGGTTTTTCCTCAAAAAAATCCACATCCCTCCCAACAATTGGGCCATCGCGTCAAGAATCTCCACAGGGTTCTTCTCACGTTTGTATTCATGGACACAGAGAAACGGATCCCTCAACAGTTCGCCCAGCTCCTCAGGGGGCTTGCCGTAAACCAGATCCACCACACCTTCGAGATGAATCCTGTCATCCTTGTGGGAAATCGGATATTCGGAACATCTGTCCGCCGAAAAGGGCGGCAATGTCTGACCCGCCAAGGTCAGCATCGGCAGGATGAGATTTTCCCTCAACTGAGCCTCGTTGTATGTTCCGGACAGACTGAACACCCTGTCCGGGTTCAGGTTGAGAAACTGCCAATGCCTCATCGCGTCGCCCGAGGGCGGATAGATGTCGCCGATCTCAGTCTCCAGACGTCGCAACTGGTTCCGCAGGTCTGTGTCGCCCAGTTTGGGCATGATCATGCCACAATGTGCCTCCAACATCTTCAGATTGAGATCGCTCAGGTTTGTTTTGTTCACCTCGGCCTCCTCGGTTCGGTTTTTGAGTCTGTCCGGTTCGCAGATAGCTCGCCCATCTCTCAAGGCAATGTTGCAGATGCCCGCCCGCCTTTTCTGTCCATCTCATTTTGCCCATTGTTCAACTCTTTCAGGAAGCTCCTCTGTTGTCAGCACCCTCCCGGCCTCCGCATCCTCAAGCCCTTCGAGAACCTGGGCGACCAGGTCTGTTCTGCACATCATGTCTTCCAACGAGCATTTCCCAGGCAGACGGCTTGTTGTCTCTAAAGCCGTCAAAGATTGACTCCGCCGGGAGCGACGGAGGAAGGCCCGGTCGTGGGCACAGAACTAAGCTGGGGTGATGAAAATGTTGCCGATGTTCCCAAAAGTTGATCCCGGTTTTGTTCCCGCATTTTGCAAGTGGCTGATTTTCAAGTCAAAAAAATGGGGAACAAAAACGGGATCACAATCGGCAACTCTGTCCGTAACATTTTCATCAGCCCAGAACTAAGCCCCCTTTTTTCCAGATTGAGTCATCAGAAAATACAATATCCCGGAAACAAGCATTGACGGAATGGAACCGCCGATGGCGTACCCTTTGACGGTGATCAATTGAAAAAGGAGGAAGCCGATGCCCCAGGATGCCAGTGCGGGGATGTGAAAGCCTTTGGCATACCAGTATTCCCCGCCGACTTTGTAAAGCTCTTCCACGTTCAGCTTCCGTTTGCGGATGATGAAATAATCGGTCAGCACCACTCCGAAGAGGGGCACGAACATCGCGCTGATGATCAGGAGGAAGCTTTCATAATATTCTGAGGGAAAGACCATGGCCACCAGTATGGAAACGATTCCCACGATCCACATGAACACTTTCGCGCTGATTCTTTCGGAGATGTTCAGCACCGAACAGGTTGCGGAGTAAACATCCGGGAAATCCGAAGTGATGGTGGAGAATACCACCAGAAGCAGCGCGGGGATGGCAAGGCCGAATTTTCCCATCAGTTCCAGTATCTGCATATTCGGATTATCGGTTCCGGTGACAAGGGTCGCGACCAGTCCCAGAACATACATCCAAGAAGACACAATGAAATATCCCCACCATGTGCTCCAGAATGCCGGCCCGGTTTTCCTGGAAAAACGGGAATAATCGGCCACCAACGGCAACCATGAGATGGGCATGGCGATCACCAGGTCCAGCGCAGTCATAAAATGCATCTCCTTCGGTTTCACCCCCAGGACCCCGCTTCCGAACTCCTTGAATGAGACCAGGGTCATCACGGCAATGACCAGCATCAGCGCGATCACTGCGATGGTCTGCATGATCTTCCAGACCTTTTTGCCGGTGTAAAGGGCCCATAAGAGGGTTCCCAAGCCGATGATGACGATCCAGAATTTGTCATTGGTCAGCATGTCAATGCCCACAGATTTGCCCAGCATGGATCCGGCTCGTCCCCCAATGATCAGCATGATGCAGGGCCACCCGATCAACTGGATGATGTTGAGAACAGCCGCCAGTTTCGATCCTCTGATCCCGAAAGCGGGCCGCACCGCGACCATGGACATGATGCCGTGGTCCGACCCGATGACCCCGCCCAAGGCCATAAAGGTGTTGCCGATGACATGGCCCAGGATGATCGCCAGAAAACCCATCCAGAATCCCATAGGTGCGAGAAAGCCGCCGGCCCAGATTTCAGCCAAAGATATGGCCACCCCGGCCCACAGCAGAAAAAAATCAATGCCGCCCAAGTTCCTTTCTGACGGCTTTGTCGGTTGAATGTCCATAAATAATTTGACCTCCTTGATTTTGGAAACGTACAGGAAGAATAAATCCTGATTATAACGGATTTAGGGGAGCCCTGTGAACGTGCCCGCAAACTTGAGCTTGAACTTGAACTTGAACATTCGTTCAAGTGCACGTTCACGTTCAAGTGCACGTTCAAGTGCACGTTCACGTTCAAGTGCACGTTCACGTTCAAGTGCACGTTCAAGTTTAAGGCTCCCCTAAATCCATTATAATCAAAATAAATCAGAAGTGATATTTTGTCAATATCTTCTGTACAGGACAAAAAGTCGTGAAGGCGAGAAACCCGGCTTTTTTCCCAAACAGGCAGAATCCCCAACTGCGAGAAAAAGCCGGGTTTCTTTCCTCAATCATTTTTTTTGTCCTGTACACAGCAATATCTTATTTCTGGAATCGCGGTTCGCGGGGATGCCAGAAATAACTTGATGGTCGCCTCTTCATATGATAGTTTCAGTAGATTGAAAAGGGGTAAGTATTCGGTAAAACTCGTCGACCCCACGCTCGGTTCGGATTGACAAATCCGAACCGCCATCCCCGCCGGA
>JAOZRQ010000848.1 GCA_029940115.1 Desulfobacterales bacterium | reverse complement strand
GGCATGAAATGTTTGTCGCTCCGGAGTGCCAAACTTGCAGTTTGGCATGAAATGTCAGGCATTTGTCCGCTTCTTGCTTTCTACTTTCTTGACAGGCTTGGCGAAACCTGATATGAGAGGATCCATGTGCCAAAAAGTTTGTAGTCCCGCCTTTAGGTGGCAAAAGACTTTTAGAACTGCTGAAACCGACAAATATTAAGGATGCCGAAAATGGTTGCCAACAAATGAATCATAATAGACATCATCCCCCTGAATCGGATTTGTCCACTGACAACTCCAGAATCAGAGTGTTGCTGGTTGATGATCAGGCGTTCATCGGCAAGATCATCGGCAGGATGCTTGAATCTGAGGAGGATATGGATTTCCATTTTTTCCGGAGCGCGCGGGAGGCCCTCAGGATGGCTGACAAGATTCTCCCGACGGTCATCCTCCAGGATCTGGTCATGCCGGAGATCAACGGACTCAACATGGTCTATTACTTCCGCTCCAAAAAGCAGACCAGCCATACCCCCCTGATCGTGCTTTCCGCGGATGAGGATCCGAAAATCAAGGCAGAGGCATTTGCCACCGGTGCGAATGACTATATGGTCAAGCCACCGGACAAAATCGAGCTGATTGCACGAATACGCTACCATTCCAGGGCATATATCAACAGACTGCAACGGGATGAGGCTTACAAAAGAGTGGCGGAACGGACCGAGGAACTCAGAGACACCAATGACCAGTTGCGTCAGGAAATTGTCGAGCGGGAGCGTACCGAGGAGGCCCTGCGTGAAAGCAAGAAAAAGGTGGAACAAGAGCGGGAGGCAGCGGAAGAGGCCAACCTGAAGATCATGGACAGCATCCGGTACGCCCAGCTCATCCAGAGTTCCCTGTTGCCGAACCCGGAGAATATCAGGAACTTCCTGTCAGACAGCTTTTTCATATGGATGCCGAGGGATATCGTGGGCGGTGATTTCATATTTACAGAATACATTCCGCCAACATCCGCTATGAGTGAGGCGGGGGAAGGCTTCATCATCGGGGTCATTGACTGTACCGGGCACGGCGTTCCCGGGGCATTCATGACCATGATCGCCTCATTTGGTCTCAAAAAGATCATAAGAGACGAGGGATGGCATGACCCCGCCCAGATCCTGAAACGCCTCAATTTTCTGGTCAAAACCACGCTTCAGCAGGATACCGATTACGCACTCTCGGATGACGGGCTGGACGTGGCTCTCTGTTTCATTGCCTTTGAAACAAGAACCCTGACCTTTGCCGGGGCAAAACTGCCCCTGATTCAAGTCTGTGATGATGAGGTGACGGTTGTCAAAGGAGACAGAAAAAGCATCGGCTACAAAAAATCGGATCTGAACTTCGATTTCACCAATCACACCATTCCTCTCAGACAGGGAACATCCTTTTACATGTTCAGCGACGGATTCACGGATCAATTGGGTGAGGATGACCGCCGATTTGGCACCCGCCGTTTCAGGGAAGCTTTGAGAGCAATCGCACTCCTCCCCTTTGAAACCCAACAGAAGGCGCTTCTTAAAACATTTCACAGACACAGGGGGGAAAACGAGATACAGGATGATGTGACAGTGGTGGGGTTTGGGTTTGGAGTGGGAAATGAGGAGTGAGAAATGAGAAGTGGGGGTATTGTGATGGCGCATGATGAACATCATTTTCCTGACTTGGACTTGCCTTCCGGTGATGTCAAAATCAGGGTGTTGCTGGTTGATGATCAACCATTTATCGGAAAAATGATTGGACGGATGTTGGAATCCGAGGAGGATATTGATTTTCATTATTTCAAGAGTGCGCGGGATGCACTCAGGATGGCGGACAAACTCTCTCCGACAGTCATCCTTCAGGATCTGGTCATGCCGGAGATCAGCGGTCTGCATATGGTTTACTACTTCCGCGCCAAGGCCCATACCAGCCAGACCCCACTGATCGTCCTCTCTGCCGATGAA
>JAOZRQ010000847.1 GCA_029940115.1 Desulfobacterales bacterium | reverse complement strand
TGACAAATCCGAACCGCCATCCCGCCGGATTTGGCAATCCGGCGGGAGCGAGCACGGGGTTTACCGAATATTTACTTCATTTGCGGGCAAGTTGAAGCACAAGTTCAGGTTCAGGTGCAAGTATAAGTATAAGTTCAAGTTCAAGTATAAGTTCAAGTTCAAGTTCAAGTTCAAGTTCAAGTTTACGGGCTCTCTGGTCAGACCTTCAGAAGCTTACAACCTATAACATAAAGGAGATGCATATGAAAAACAGAGGCTGGCTTTTCATGATCCCGGCATTGTTTCTGATGTCCATCAGTGCGTTCATTCCGCTGATGACGGTGGTCAACTATTCCCTACACTACATCTTTTCAGGCTCCGAGCCGACCTTCGTGGGGTTTAAGAACTATGTGGAGGTGCTGAACGACCCGAGTTTCCAGCATGCGCTCTTCCGCCAACTGGTCTTCAGCTTCATGGTCCTTCTGGTGGAGATCCCCTTGGGCATCCTCATCTCACTGGCCATGCCGAAGCAGGGGATCGGCGTCGCGTTCTCCCTGGTGCTGCTCGGCATTCCCCTGCTGATCCCCTACAATGTCGTGGGAATCATCGCACGGCTCTTCAGCCAGGCGGGTATCGGCGTCATCCCGAATCTGCTGTCAGATATCAATTACGACTACAATGTGGCCCTCAACTCCACGGACGCGGTGGTGACGATCTTTTTGATTGATGTCTGGCACTGGACCCCGCTGGTGGCCCTGCTCTCCTATGCCGGATTGCAGGCGATCCCGGACGCGTACTATCAGGCCGCACAGATTGACGGCGCGTCGACTTGGAACACGTTCCGCTATGTGACCCTGCCAAAACTGAAACCGGTGCTGATCCTCGGGGTGCTCCTCCGATTCATGGATTCCTTCAAGATCTATGCGGAACCCCTGCTCCTCACCGGCGGCGGCCCTGGCAGCGCGACCACCTTCCTGAGCCTTCATGTGGCCAGAAAGGCCGAGTCTTACGAGCTCGGATACGCGGGCGCGGTCTCTTTCATCTACTTGGTCATTGTCATCCTGTTCAGCTACATCTTCTATCAGGCAATGCTCAACATCGGCAAAGGAGAGGGAAAATGAAGAAACGAACCATTGGGCTGATCCTCTATTTCATCATCCTCTTCATCCCCATCTACTGGATGGCGATCACCTCTTTGAAGACAGATGATGAGATTCTGAGGGAACTCACCTTTTTCCCCAATGAGATCACCTTTCAGAACTATGCGGAAATCTTCGAGTCTCCGGTTTGGCGGAGCAGTTTCGCCAATTCCCTGACGTATGTCTCCATCAACGTGATCCTGACGCTTCTGGTGGCCATACCCGCCGCGTATGCCTTTTCCAGGTGGACGTTTCTCGGGAGCAACCATCTCTTCTTCTGGCTCCTGACCAACCGCATGGCCCCAGCCGCGGTCTTCATGGTTCCGTTTACCGAGCTGTACTACATCCTCCACATCTACGACACCTGTTGGGCGGTGGCGCTGGCGCACTGTCTCTTCAACATTCCGCTGGCAGTCTGGATTCTGGAGGGATTCATGTCCGGGATTCCAAAGGAGATTGACGAAACCGCACTCTTTGACGGGTACAGCTTCCCGAGATTCTTTTATAAGGTGTTTCTGCCGCTCATCGGTCCGGGAATCGGGGTGACCGCGTTCTTCTGCTTCACCTTCTCTTGGGTGGAGCTGATTCTGGCCAAGGCTCTGACCGTGACCAACGCGAAGCCGGTGGTGGTGACACTCACCGTTGGCATTGGTGCGGAGGGAGTCCGTTGGGGACTGCTGGCCGCAGCAGGCATTCTCACCATCATCCCTGGCACGATCGTAGTTTACTTTGTACGCAACTACATGGCCAAGGGATTTGCCTTGGGAAGAGTGTGAGTTTGAAGGATGAAGTCTGAAGGATGAAGTCTGAGGGATGAAGTCTGAGGGATGAGGTCTGAAGGATGA
>JAOZRQ010000356.1 GCA_029940115.1 Desulfobacterales bacterium | reverse complement strand
GACAATCTTTTTGGTCCGCCAAACTGCAAGTTTGGCACTCCGGACAATCTTTTTGGTCCGCCAAACTGCAAGTTTGGCACTCCGGACAATCTTTTTGTTGAAAGCTATATCGCCGACTTTCATGCGCGCATGTCCATCGTTGTCGCGGGACAACTGGCAACTGACTAAGGTTCGTCTCGTTACGGGAGAAGTGCCAAAGTCAGTATATCTGATAAGAACAAAGAAACCCGGTTGCCGACACAGAGCCGCGTCATGGAAAACCTATTCCCTGAAGCTTGTCCCCGACATCTTTTATCGGGGAACTGAGACCGGGTTTCTTTGTCATCAAACTTTCAGAGTTGCTGACACTTTGACACATTCACCCTTCATGCTTGTTAAGGATTCTGTTTGCCTTGGCCTTGTCCTTGTCCTTGGCCTTTGCCGCGGCCCTTACCCTGACCTCTGCCACAGCCTTTTCCCGGATTGCAAGGCCCCTGACCCTTTCCGCTATTTGGCCCCTGATTACACGGGCCTGTTCCATCACGTCTCGGCATGATTTTCACCTCCCTCCTGTTTCGGTCTTATGCTCATAAGATAACCCTTTGATTTGGTTTGTCAAGTATTTTTTATGAGCGTAAGACCATATTTCTTATTTCGCTCATTCCCTTGCTCCCAGATTTGTCCTAGTACACCACTTTGCAAGTTTGTACCCCCTCGCTCGGCTCGGACTTCGGCGTGAGACTTCGGCGTGAGCTCAGTCGGACGCTCAGACTTCGGCGAGCTCAGTCGAGTCGTCGAACGATTGGCAGATCCGAGCCGCCGGATTTGTCAATCCGGCGGGAGCCGAAGGGGGTGACGAACTTATGAATTGCTGTACTAGGGTGATGAAGATCAGCTTTTTGGATCATTTCCGACCGATCCCATTCCTGTTCCCACCCTCTTCTGCCCGTGCCCTGCCCTTTGCCCGTGCCCGAAACCAGCACAGATAGGGGTACGGGCACGGGCAAGGGAGTTTTCAAACACCTTATAGGAAACCCGGGTTCACAGACGTTTTTCCGAAGTCGCCTCCAACGCCTGAATGAGTTCAGACAACAGACGATTGCAGGGCGTGGGAATGCCGAATGCATTCCCTTTTTCCACAATTGCTCCATTGATGACCCCCACCTCCGTGCGGGCACCTCTCAGGATATCCTGCAACATGCTGGCCCGGTTCCTGGCAGTATCTGCACAGACCTTTTTCACCTGTTGCAACGGGTCATCATATGGCAATTGAATGCCGGAAGCATGAGCCACCGCCACTGCTTCCGAAACCGCGCCAGCCATGATCTTCTCACATGCCGGAGTCACGCCCAACACCCCATTGGGAACCCGAAGGATCGCGGCAAGGGCGTTAATGCCCACGTTGATGATCAGTTTTCCCCATATCAGAGTCTCCAGATTGTCCGAGAGCGTGACCCCTATGCCGGCGGAAGTGAAAGTCTCCATTATCTGTGTCAAGATCTGGTGGTTCAAGGGGGAGTCACCGACATATGTGGGCCCCTGACCTGCATGGCGCACTCGACCGGGGGTGAGCAGTGTCCCGCCGTGGGATGTCACACCAGCCACTGTCCGTTCATCACCAAGAATTTCTGCCATGACCTCCACGTTTCCCAGACCATTTTGCAGGGTCAGCGCCAGCCCCCTCTCTCCGAGAAGAAGCTTCGCCGTCTTGGCCGCGGCCTCAGTGTCATAAGATTTGGTGAAGATGATGGCCAGATCAACCTCGCCCTCCACCTCCATCGGATCGGTTGTGGCAAAAGGATAACAGGTTTCAGAAACACCGTCGGTCTTCTCAATGACCAAGCCGTTTTTGTTGATAGCCTGCACATGCGCTTCAAGGAGATCCACCAGATACACATCCGAGGCAGATGAGAGCATTGCCCCGAAAATAGATCCCATGGCACCCGCGCCAATTATTGCAATTCGCAATTTATACCTCCATCTAAGTACCTGGCCATATGTTTTCAGGTATTTGCATATGAGGAACAACTTTCTCATTGTGAACCGCGGATGAACGCAGATGAACGCAGACTGCCGGACTCATCCGTGTTCATCCGCGTTTTGTGAAAGCTGTTTTCTCAGGAAAAATTCCGGAAAATTTCTGCCCGGGTACTTATTGACCTCGTCAGTCATAAGTTCTCGTAACATACTGAAATCATTGACAGGCGAAAAGCAGACACAAAATCCTTGGCACCAATGATTTCAGACACTTGCGGGAATGTCTTTCAGGATTTCCGGAGAACTTATGACTCACGAGTATTGATTCACAACAAAGTATTTTACATGATTCTTTTCTTTATTTTACTTATTCATTCTTCATAGAATATTTTACGACAAACAACCCTTGTTATTATTGATTAAATTTGGATATGGGCCTCTGTTCGGTGTTCCCATCATTGTCTGTGAGGGCTCAATCAAAAGGAGTGCAAAGATGGCAGGTGGCTGAGACTTGTCATCCCAAAAGGCAATCTTTGCGCCCAACTGTTCCAATGGCTACCATTTCTGACTTGAGCTTGTCAAGCCCTTCCCTCTCAGAATACCCGGGCACGGGCGGGCACGGGCAGGGGCACGGGCAGGGGCGCGGGCAGGTAGTCCCTCAGATTTCCCCAACGCTCAGAATACCCGGAGATTCAACCGGAACACTGGCAAGGGGAATTTTTGTCTTATCTTCCTTTTTTCCATTCTCCGCGTCTGCCGAACCTTGGAGGTCGAGTATCTTTTGGGCCCGTTTATGACCTAGCTGGGCCGCAGTCATCAGATCATTTTTGGCTTGTGCCGGATTGCCGAGCTTTTCATAAGTGATGCCGCGGTTGTAGTAGGCCCTGCTTGATTTGGGGTTCAGATTGACCGCATTGTTGAAAAAATTCAATGCCTGCTTAAAATCACCCGAACGGTAAAGGGTCTCGCCTTTTTTGAAGGGATCCGATTCACTGACCATCCGGGTATCTCTGAACTCATGCCCGCAGTGCTTGCATATTTTGGCTTTTGCCAAAACCTTTTCCGCGCATCTCGGGCATCTTTTCATGGTATCTTGGGCATTCAGCTCCTTTTTTTCCCGTATTTTCTTGCTGACCGTTATCAGATATTTCTCCATGATCCGTTGCAGAAAAAAGGCAAAACTCTTTTCATCCGTCCGATAGATGTCAATCTGATGGTTGATCTCCTGCTGCACAATCTCCTGGTTCTCTTTTCGGTCTGGAAGTATCAGAGAAAAGTCAGCCAACAATTCTATGATCTGGCCGTATTTGTCAAGTTGCAAATTCTGAATTGCCGCGGAACTCGGCATTTCATTTTTGATGTTTTCAATCTTGAAATAATCAACCGCATTCTTTATCAGTGTCTTCGTACCGTCCCGAATCGTTCGCTCAAGCGTTGTTGTGTCATGTTCCCGTTTCAGCCTGAGAATTTTTGTCTTCTGCTCCTTTTTCAAGTCGTCTATTATTTCACTGCATTCTCCCTCAATCTCCCGCTTTGTGATGATGAATGTGATCACAATCGAAAGAATATAGGAAAGAACCGTTGATATGAAGGATATGCCGGGATCAGACACCCGAAAGGAACAATATGCGGAAAGGCCAATGCCTCCCAGACCCATGAAAATCAAATATGTGTAAAAACCCATCTGAATACCTCCGAACCACAAGTGTGAACTGGGGAGTTGTGACTGCCCATCTTTCTTGCTCTTCATCCTGCTTGTGTCCATTCGACAAGAGCAAGACCAATCCCCAAGTTTACACTTATGACCTCCGAACCTGTGTACAGGACAAAAAACGAATGGAAGAAGAAACCCGGCTTTTTCTTGCAGTTGGGGAGTCGGCCCATTTGGAAGAAAGCCGGGTTTCTCGCCGTCCACAACTTCATTGTCCTGTACACAGCCTCCAAACATAGATTGCGAAACCGCTGAACCACCGAAATGACAGCATTTGAGAAAAAATCGGCGTTGCAGACATTTTCTCAAAGCGATATGTCTTGACAAAATAATCATTAGCGTATCAGATTTTTAAGGCATATATTTCACAAAAGGGCCATATTCGTCAATGGGGTGGAAAGAGTATTCAGGGGTATAAAGATTCTCCTTGGGGCAATTTTTTCTGATTACAACGCTTTTCGGGGAGGGCCGCGTTCGGTCCGTGAACATGCTTGTGAACGTGCCCATGCTTGTGAACGTGCCCATGCCCGTGAACGTTCTCGTGCCCGTGAACGTGCCCGTTGCTCATGGACATGAACGGGCACAGGCCTCCCCTAAATCCGTTATAACCTAAATTGAGCGATTCTTTGCCCAGAATGTGATTCCCGCCCCGAAATGCCAAGGGTTCAACGATTCTCAGCCTCTCACCCATTGGGTGAAGACCCATGAGACTGGCAAGTCCCTGAGTTCCGGACATTCAGCCCGTTTTTCTGACAAGAATCGCTCAATTTGGGTATAATCAGAAAATCGGTTCGGATTGGCGATCTGGAAGGAGCGAGGGAACATGTGCACAACGCTCGGTCAGCTCCCGAACCCTTGCAGTTTCTCCAAATTCTCCCTTGCAAAGTCTATTGACGGGTCTATGGTCAGGGCCATCATATAGTACCGAATGGCCTTCTCTTTTTCATCCATGTCCCGATAATTGGACGCGATGTTCGCGTAATCGATGGCCGAACTCGGATTGAGCCGGATCACCTCTTGGAAGCATTTGATCGCCTTTTCATGCGCCTTCAGCTTGAAATGGCAGAATCCCATGAGGTTATGGATGTCCGTCCGTTCGGCATCCACCTTTTTCCCTTTTTCAAGTACCTCAATGGCCTTCTGATATTTTCCCATATCCTTCAGACAGATTCCCATGTAAGCGCATATGCTCGGGATGTCCTGTTCAGTCGGATCAAGGTCAAGGGCCTTTTCATAATATCGACGCGCGGTGTCCGGGTCATTCATGGAGAGGAAGGATGAACCAATATAAAATTTGACATAGTATTTTCCGGGGAGCATCTCCTCAATTTTTCTCAGTTCCTGTATCGCCTCTTCAGGTGAGCGGTTCTCCGCTATCAGCTTGGCGGAAAACATCCCCACACTGGTCCCCAAGGCACGCTCCCTGAAATGCGCGCCGGGAACCAGGGTGTAAAAGGCCGGAATGTCAAGCAACGGATGCGTGACGCGGATCACGATCACTTCCATGTCCCTCTTTGCCAAGGCCGCAACGCAGTTCTCCACTTCGGTTTTCATGTTGCTGTCCGAAAGGTCAGGCAGGTCCCTGATATCCACTTCACCTTTGGAATTTGTCACAAAGTCGGCCTCTTCAATGGCCTTGAATTTGGGAAGGCCGCTGGCCACATACGCGGATCCGGTGTTGAAGTCACCAGCCAGCTGGGCCGTCTCGGCCAGGGCCCGGCTTAACGCCTTCTGCGGATCAGGGGCTGTTCCGGCGGTCCAGACGATCTCGCTCTTTTCCGGAAAGGTGGCGGGATCATAAGCCAGCATCCCCACGGTGGGGATCCCCATGTCAAGGGAGAAATCCGGGAGCCATAAGCGGATGCCGGCCTTTCTGTACTTCTGAATCATCTCCGTCACCACCGGATCCGTGGCCGAATCAGGACGGATTCTCGGCACGTTCAGCCTGTCCTGGCTGATGAGAGAGGAGACATGCCGCTCCACAACTTCGCAGATCCCTTGGAGCAGGGCCTCCTCCGGAGAGTTGCCGGCAGAGGTTCCATTGAACTCATTGATGGTGAAAAACCAGTCAAAAGGGACCAGAACCGCCTCATCCCGGGTGAGATTGTAGGCGGGTGCCCATCTCAAAGGGAGTGTTTCAAATATCTTCCGGCTGATATCGAGTTCATCGGACGCATCATGGACCGACCGGGCAATCATTTCAAAGGGGATGGCCTTCTCTTTCAGATCAGCATATCTTTCCACAAAGAAGTTCTCCGGGCTTTTGCTGAAGCTGAAAAAGCTGAACCTCTCGGCCAGTTCCATCACCGCGCTGGCCTCTGCCTGTTCAGGGGTCCCGCCCTTTCCCATCTGCTTCTTTGTCCCGATGACGGCCATCGCATCCTTCCCACAACTGCTGAAATAGACCGGGATTCCGAGCCTCCCATTGTCAATCCTCACGGTATCCTCCAAGATGTCAAGGTCCAGCGCTTTCAATTTTTCCCTGAACCGCGTGACCGTCTCTTCGGGCCGCAATGTTTTGTCCTGATCAAGGGTGAAGGTCTTGAACGCATCCTTTAATATAAGCTTGTGATTCATTGATCTTTTTCCTTACGGCAGGTGCTTGGGCCTTCCCTGTGCATCCGAGTTTTTCTGTTTTTCTGTTGACTTTTCAACCTGTTCATGCCAATTCTGTGTACAGGACAAAAAAATGATTTGAGGAAGGAAGCCCGGCTTCTTCTTGCAGTTGGGGAGTCGGCCCGTTTGGGAAAAAGCCGGGTTTCTCGCCCATTCCGAATTTTTGTCCTGTACACAGATGCCAATTATCTGACTTGATGCTGATTCTAACGGATTTTGTGGTTGCATGTGATTTCAGACGGTCACGATCCTGAAGGCCGGACAGCCTGCCGCAACATGCCTTGGAACGGGAGGGACAATCCCCACAATCCGCTGATGGACACAGGCCGTCTGCGTTCATCAGCGTTCATCTGCGGATCACAATTCTCAGCCCGTGTCGAAAACCACAAAAACCGTTAGAACCAGACTTGATCAAATGGATCTGTGTACAGGGCAAAAAACGAGAATCTCGCGTCAAATTGTAAGGGCCTCTGATGATTCAGATCAGTAGCCTCGGAGGTAAGTAAACGCCTGTTTTTTGATTTTTTCCCCTGAGTACAGGACAAAAAGGGAATGGCGAGAAACCCGGCTTTTTCCCAAACTGGCCGACTTCCCAACTGCAAGAAAAAGCCGGGTTTCTTTTCACACAGTTTTTTTCCTGAAAAACAGTCGGGTTATGGGTCCTTAAGGTCTTGGACCCAGAGTCCAAGACCCAGAGCCTTCTTAATCCTTTATCTTGGTTCCCATAAATGAGCTTCCCCCGGATGATGCCGCCGGATCACCGCTTGATCCTCTTCGGGCCACATATTTTTTGAGCCTCCGATTTTGAGACCTGCCCGGACATGCGCCTTGAGTCTGAACACGCTTGAAAAAATCTTTTTCCTGCTCATGTTTCTTCTCCTTAATCTGTGTCAAAGATGTAACGTGGTGCGCGTGATCTGCATTTTACGTTTCTTGCCTCACGTTTCACTCCGCACGTTTCTCGCCTCACGTTTC
>JAOZRQ010000355.1 GCA_029940115.1 Desulfobacterales bacterium | reverse complement strand
TTGGCAATCCGGCAGGAGCTGGAAATGGGGAAGTTGTTTGGTCACGGTTCCTAAGGTGTTTTCAAACACCTTCATGAGCGGGCCATCCTCCTGAGATGATTGGACAGACCGGAGATGGCCATCTCCCGGAAACCCGCGCCATTGCGGGGTTCACAGGGGAGTTTTCAAACACCTTCTACGCTCCGCGTGGGAACCCCGCCTCTTGTTCCCACGCTTCATGTCAAAGAAACCCAATCACCAGTCCACCAAAGGATAATCAACCGCACCATTGAGGGTGAAACCGGGTTTCTTTCTGCTTCGCTCCCAACTTGATGGCACAGAGACGCTTCGCGTCCTGTTCAAAGAAGCCGGCAACTGACAATTGTCAAGCATCAACAACTGGCAACTATCATGTCTTCTCAATCTCATCCATCTTATCCTCCAGCGGATTCAACTCCTGTTCCCGCCCAAATTCCCGAAGCCTTTTCCGCAAGGTCTCAAGCTCCTGTCTGAGTTGGGGCACCACCTCTTTCAGCAACCTCTCCCTCACGGATTCACCGGACCGTCTCAATTCTTCACCCAGACGGTTCATATCCTTCTCCAGTTTTTTGAGCTCCTCGCTCTCGGGGACCTGGTTCAAGTCCTCCAGAAATTTGCCAAACTGCTTCTTGACCCCCTCAATCCCTTTGTCAAGTTGCTCCCCGAGTTGGTCGAAGAACGCCGAAGTTCGGAGCGAGCCTTTGACGGTGACGCCGTCCTGCAAAGGGGTCCCCCCTTTCGTGCTCACGATCATCTCGATGGCCTTCTCCTTTTCATTCTGCGGATCGGTTACGATGAAAAACTTGGAATGCGCTGTGGCCGCCTTTGCAAATGGCATCTTGATGACTACATCCGCAAGGTATGCCCCTTCCCGCGTATAGGATACCTTTGTCACCACGCCGATGGTATTCTCTTCAAAAATCACCCGCGCATCCTGTTTGAGCCCCTGAATCTGATCATATCGGATTTTGAGATTCAGGTCGTCCTCACATCCTGAAAAGACCAGACACACCATCACTGACACGAGAAGTTTTTTGAGCATGTTTTCTCCTCCTCAAATATGAAATCAGCATATATATCATTCACCTGTGTACAGGACAAAAAAAATGCCTGAGCCAAGAAACCCGGCTTTTTCTTGCGGTCGGGAGGTCGGTCAGTCTGGAAAAAAGCCGGGTTTCTCGCCTGTTTCCAACTTTTTGTCCTATACACAGATCATTCATAGCATATCAGAATCAAGCGGAATAAACAAGCCCTTAAGGACCTGTGGACCTGTGACCAAACAACATCCCCGTATTCGGTTTGGATTGGCAAATCCGGCGGAGCGGGAAGTGAGGAAAATTCAGCCTCCACCTTGGATACGCTTGCGCCTCCCTCTGAATACTCCTTCCACCCCATTGACTAGTTTATAAGGATTATGAAATAAAAAAGGCCATGATCTCCTCTGGGCCATGTGGCTCAACTTGGATTGAAAAAATCCAAGTCCCCGCCGGATTTGGCAATCCGGCGGGAGCGGGGACTGGCCGAAACGAAGAACAAGGCTGATTCTAACGGACCATGTGGCTCAACTTGGGTTGGAAAATCCAAGTCCCCGCCGGATTTGGCAATCCGGCGGGACTGGCCGAAACGAAGAACAAGGCTGATTCTAACGGATTTTGTGGTCTGAGGTCGTTTTTTCAACGCGGAGAACGCGGAGATTCGGACAGAAGTCCGCGGCCTCTGCGGCCTCCACGTTTTCCTAATCGGCTGAAATGACAGAAGCACAAAATCCGTCAGAACCAAGAACAAGGCCACTCAAGACGGTAAGAAAAGAAACTTTTTTGTGTATGCTTAGAATAAAGGGGCGACATCCCTTATTCTATGAATATCGCAGACCGGAAACTTCTGGAAACAACAAAATTCCTCATAATCCGAGGGTTCCGTTATTTTCGGTCCGTTGATGATAGGAGGTGACCCATGAAAAACATCAGAATGAGACCAACCGGTTTTGAGGAGAATCCTGTTCAGGATCGCCTGCGGTCCCGGATACCCACCAATTCTGAAATGTGCGCCGCGTATGGCCTGAACAACGGCATCAACCAGATGGGGTCAGCGATGGATGCCGCTCCTCCTGTGTTTCATGCACTGTACAGGGAGATGATGATGAATCCATCGGATTTCCCTCATGCATGCTCCTTGCAGACAATCATGATGTCTGGAGAGCCCAGATTCAAACCTGCTGTGTTCCCGGAAAGCGTTTGGGAGAGTTCACCCGAGGAACTGGCCAAATTTCTCGCCAACTGTCAGCTCAGGATGGCCCTTCTCAAAGCGTGGCAATGCTTCCGCAAAAGTCTCGTCCAAACAGACCATGAATTCGGGGAGGCACTGTGCAGTGCGGACGAAAACCACCGATATCTCAGCCGGATCACACGCCCACACCGCCGCAATGATGCGGACAGACGCGTCAAACTGCTGGTAAGCGGCTTCAGACCCTTGGACCGAATTCGCCCGGATGAGGAAAAGAAATCGGTCCGCCACCCCTTCCCCGAACCGGCATACGGCTTTGTTGGGCGAGACATGGATGTGATGGGAGTAGAAAAACGGCTCCTCTCCAAAGGCAATCTGTTGCTGCACGGTATGGGCGGGGTGGGAAAGAGCACCCTGCTGCATTACCTCGCGGCATGGTGGCAGACCACGGGCTTTGTGGATCAGGTCTTCTTTTTCGGGTATGATGAAAAGCCGTGGACATGCCGGGAGATCGTGACGGAAATCGCGGAAAAGCTCCTCTCTCACGAGTATCTCAATGGGCGTTTTCACTCCTTCAGCCATGAGGAGCAACGGACGGTGATATGTGAAAAGTTGAGCCAGAAGCGTCACCTGCTGATCTTGGATCATATGGAGTCCTCAGAAGCGGAAAGAGCAGATCTTCGAGGGTTCCTGAGCGAGCTGAACCATGGAGAGACCTTGGTGATCATCGGGTCGAGAAACCAGGAGAGATGGATGGCAAGAAAGACGTTTGCCGAGAATGTTTATGAACTCTCCGGCCTTGATCCCCGGTCGGCATCCCAGCTGGCAGGCGCCATTCTGGATCAGCATGAGGCACCGCACTATCATCAGCATCCTGACTTTCAGAGACTCCTTGAGCTGTCAGACGGGCACCCGTTGGCCTTGGAAGTGATGCTACCCTGGCTGAAGACCCGGAAGCCGGGGGACATCCTGATGGACTTGGGCGCGGACCAAATCGCCTCGGGCAACGGGGATATGAAAGGAAAAAGGGAACGAATCCTCGCCAGCGTGGCATATGTTTATGCGAGTTCCTTTCCCTTGGCGCTTTTGCATTGCCTTGCGCCGTTTTCCGGAAGCCTGAACATGGAGGGGGTGAAACGCTATGTGAAGCACCTGAAAGAACAGCCTGAGATGGCCGATACCCCCTTGGACCTGCTACCCAAGGTGATTCAGGAAGGGATGACGTGGAAGCTGATATCCCCTCATTCCGAGATCCCGGATGCCGTGCGAATTGACCCGGTACTCTCGCATTTTCTCAGATCCCGTTTTGCAGGGGAAGCAGACAGCCATGGTGTGGAGACCGCGTTCCGCCGATATTATGACAGCATGGGCCGTGCCGTGCGCCGCCTGATGAGATCACAGCAGGCGGACAAACGAACGCTGGCGCATCTCTTGGTCAGACCCGAATATGAAAATCTGAGCACGGCCCTCAAATTGTCCCTGAACGCCCACGAGCCGATCCGCAACCTCTGGCTTGTTCTTTCGGAGTATCTCGATATCACCCGCAAACCCGAGCGTAAGAATGAGATGGGCGACCGGGTGCTGACGGCGCTGGAAAGCTATCCCCGGCAGGAGATCGAGGGAGAGAGAGGCGCGGCATATGTCGAAGTCATATCGGACATCGCAAGGTCCCAGTTGCGGTTTGGACGCCGCTCGGAAGCAGAAGCCGCGTACCTGAAGTCCCTGATGATCTGGTTGCGGAACAAACATCACCGGGCCGATCAGATCAGGCGGACAAGCGCGTCTCTTTATCACCAGCTCGGAAGAGTGGCTCAAGACCAGGGGGAGTGGGATGCTGCCCGGGAATATTTTCTCACGGATCTCGAAATCTCCAAGGCATATAATGATCGTCGAGGCATGGGACTCACCCTGACCAATCTGTTCCGCGTCTGGATGGCTGGCGGGGACCCGCGCATTCCAAGGGCCATCGCGGATGTCATGGGATGGGCACACTCATGACTCACTCCTCACTTCCATCTTCCTAGTTCTAACGGTTTTTTGTGGTTTCCAATGCGGGCTGAGAATTGTGATCCGCAGATGAACGCGGACGGCCCAGACCGGCTTTCAGGATCGTGATTGTCTGAGATCACACGCAACCACAAAATCCGTTAGAATCAGCCATCTTCAGCCATTTCCCGAATGATCCTTCTCAATTCTGTGATGCTGAGGTGGTCTTCGGTGGTGTTGCTGGTATATGCAAAGCCTTCGGGCAACTTCTCTCCGCCGGGGTAATCTGGTCTTTTCCAGAATGAGAGCGATGGCATGATGAGGTACATGCCTTTGTAAAGCACGGTCTTTCTTCCCTCCTCCTCGGTGATCAGCACTTCGTGAAGCTTCTCCCCAGGTCGGATGCCAATGAATCTGATCTGGCAGTCCGGTGCCACCGCTTCGGCCAGATCCATGATCTTCATGCTTGGGACTTTGGGGATGAAGATTTCCCCTCCCTGCATATGCAGGAGTCCGTGAATCACCGCCTGAACCGCCTGCTCAAGCGTAATCCAGAACCTTGTCATGCGCTGGTCCGTCACGGTGATGGTTCCGGTCTCCCGTTGCTTGAGGAACACAGGGATCACGCTTCCCCGGCTTCCGACCACATTTCCATAGCGGACGCAACTGAACTGGGTGCCCCTGCCGCCGGAATATGCGTTCCCCTGAATGATGATCTTCTCCGCGCAGAGTTTGGTGGCCCCGTAAAGGTTGACCGGATTGACCGCCTTGTCCGTGCTCAGGGCAATCACCTGTTTGACACCCGTGTCAATCGCCGCGTTGATCAGGTTCTGGGTGCCGTAAACATTGGTTTTCACGGCTTCAAATGGGTTGTACTCACATACCGGCACCTGCTTCAGCGCGGCCGCATGGATGACGATGTCCACTTCGGTCATGGCCCGTTGCAATCGTTCCTTGTCACGCACATCCCCGATAAAATACCGGAGCGCGGAGGAGGCGAAAGCGTCCATTCTCATCTCATGTTGCTTCAACTCGTCCCGGCTGAATATGATGATCTTTTTGGGATGAAAATCACGGAGCATGATCTCCACAAATTTTCTGCCGAATGAGCCGGTGCCGCCGGTAATCAGAATCGTTGAATTTTTCCAGTCCATGGATTTGTTTCTGGTTTTTGGGTTCTGGGGTGATGAAAATCAGCTTTTTGGATCATTTCTGACCGATCCCTGTGCTCCCTCACCAGTGCCCCTGCGCTCCACACAGAAATGCTGCTCACAGTCAACCGGACCGTATGAATGAAATCGTCTCATAATTGATTTTCTGATTTTCCATTGAACATTGCTGGTTCTAACGGTTTTTGTGGTCTCCGACACGGGCTGAGAATTGTGATAATCGCAATGAAACATCTGGATCTGCTGAAACTGGAGGATGTGCGAAACCTCGTTTCGGAGAGCCGGGTCATGGCGGATTTCGTGGGCAAGCTTCCAGAGATCGCCTCCTCCCTGAAAATTGACCGCCACACCGTTTTTGACGCGTCCGGAGCCTCTCCCCTTGCCCAGATTCTCTCCATTTTGGAGGAATACGGCTTGGGCAGGTTTTTTGAGGAGCGGAAATGAAAAATGAAACCGATGGCCAGGTCTGAAACCGGGTTCTTTATAAGGATAAAATCTCCCGCGCCTTTGCCACATCATTCCTGATCTGCTCTGACAACTCGGATATCCCTGAAAACTTCCTCTCATCCCGCAGGCGTTCAATAAAATTCACCTTTATTTTCTCGCCGCATATGTTTTCATCAAAATCGAGGATATGCACTTCCACCGTGTAAACATTGTCCCCGAAAGTGGGGCTGTATCCGATATTGGCCACCGCCTTGTACTTCTCCCCCCGGCACGCCACCGTGACCGCGTAAACCCCAGTCTTTGGGGCGAGCTCATCATACAGCTTGACATTGGCGGTGGGAAATCCGAGAAGCTTCCCTCCCCTGTTGCGTCCGGTCTCCACCATGCCCCTGATCTGATAATGACGGCCCAGCAATTTCTGAGCCTGGGCCACCTTCCCATCCATGACAAATTCACGGATTTGGGTGCTGCTGATTCTGGGCAGACCATTTTCTGAGGGCTGTATCCAGTTCGCGACAATCACCTCAAAACCGAGGTGGCCGGCACAATCCCTCAAAAAACCGAGATTTCCCTCTCTCTTCTTTCCAAATGTGTAATCCTTGCCGATCACAATGGCTTTCATGCCGACGCGCCGGATCAGGATGTCCTCCACAAATTCCCCCGCGGTCAGACTGGCAAATTCCAGAGTGAACGGCTCGCATATCAGCACATCAATTCCAGATCGGGTGATCAGTTCCATCTTCTGTTCATGAAGGGTGATCAGGGGGAGATGGCCGTTCTGCTTCAGCACGCGCAAGGGGTGCGGTTCAAAGGTCATTGCCACCGATGTGCCACCGATGGTGTCGGCCTTTTCAATGACCTCATGAAAAAGTGCCTGATGCCCGATATGCACCCCGTCAAAATTGCCGATGGTGATCACCGCATTTTTGAATGGCTTTTCAATCTGTTTGGTACCTTCAATGAGTTTCATCTTTGCCTTTATTTGAAATGATAAGATCGTGAGTGTAAACTTAAAGATGGTCGGGCTTGAGTTTACACTTATGTTTTTAAAATATTGTTTGACAAGACTAAAATAATCATGTATAAGGCATTTCAAAGGTGCGAGAACTCTCATTTTGAAAATTTTCGGTCGCGCCCAAATGTTTTTCAAATAGTGCTTGACAAGCCTATAAAAACCATATGTAAGGCATTTTGAAGATGAGGGCAACCTTAATTCAGTGTTGAAGCATGACTTTTTGCCAGAGAGCCCATGCATGCGGCAAAGATGGCAACAGGCAGCGCGACAAAAAAAATCATGACTCTCCCGGAACACCCGAATTTCGGGCAATGATCGATTCATGCTTCAGCACTGACCTTAATTTTTGGAAATTTTCGGTCGCGCCCAAATGTTTTTCAAATAGTGCTTGACAAGCCTAAAAAA
>JAOZRQ010000354.1 GCA_029940115.1 Desulfobacterales bacterium | reverse complement strand
AGAAGGTGTTTTCAAACACCTTCATGAGCGGGCCATCCCCTGAGATGATTGGACAAGCCGGAGATGGCCATCTCCCGAAAACCCGCGCCATTGCGGGTTCACAGGGGAGTTTTCAAACACCTTCCAAGTTTTTTCAAAAAACTTGGTTTCTCCATCGCCCCTGACCCCAAACCCCTGACTACATAGCCGTCTCCGGATGAAAAACCAGGACTTCCTTGAGATCATCCCCGAGGTATTCACGTTCGTTTGGACCCAGTATGCCGAGACAGAGACAGATAAGGGTCCACATGTGAACAACCGGGTAATTCCCTCCGTAGTGTTCGCTTAATTCATGAATCTGGGCATGGCAGTTATGACATCCTGCAATACAGTAATCGGCGCCGGTTGCCTTGATCTGAGCATCTTTCAGCTTGCCGTATTGCAGACGTTGCTCTTTATACCCTGATTGGAGAAAACCGCCACCACCGCCGCAACAGTAGTTGTTCGAGCGGTTCGGAACCATGTCAACGAAATTCTCCTCGCCCACCACCGACTTGACCACAAAGCGCAGATCCTCCGCGATGGCATCGCCGTAGCTTTTCCGCACGATCTGGCAAGGATCCTGAACCGTGAACTTGATCTTCAGATCCTTGTTCCAGTCAGAGTTGACCTTCAGCTTCCCCTCACGGATCCATTTTGCGTAATATTCATAGATGTTCTTGACTTCAGCCGTGTGCTCGATGTTGAACTTTTTCAGTCCTGCCAGGACTGAGAAGGTGACGTGCCCTCATTCGGTATTGAGATACGTCTCACACCCCAGCGCGTCAGCTTGGTTGATCGTGGTTCTGGTGAGCGTCTCCCACGCGTCATTGTCCGCAAGGAACATGCAATAGTTCTCCCCGCCCCATCCCTTGCTGCCATAAGTCCAGTTCACCCCTGCAAGGTGGAGTATCTTCCACAGCGGAACCATTTCATCCGGTTCGGTCACCGGCTCCCTGGAGTTCTGGTTCAGAAAGAACTCGGCTCCCTGTTTGTCAATCGGGGCCTCCATCTCCGCAAATTCCGGCTGGGATTCCTGATATTCCTCCAGCACATCCCCCACCACAAAGTCGAAATCTTCAGGAGACGTGCCCATCGCGCTGCGGCTCTCATTTCTGAGCGCCATGTCACAGGATCCGAGGATACCCTTGGGCCGTTTCTCCCTAGGCCAAGTTGCCCGTGCGTTGAACACGAGCTGGGGGATGTCAATCTTCATGGGGCAGACATAGATGCACCGCTGGCACATGGTACACATCCATGTCCAAGGTGTGCTCATGATCTCATCGTCCATCCCGAGCGCGGCCATGCGGAGAAACTTCCGGGGATCCATCCCCTCCAGCCCGGTCGCGGGACATCCCGAAGAACAGGCTCCGCAGGTCAGACACAGGTTCAGATTTCCCCCTTCCGGGAGAAGCTCCTTCACCTTGTCCATGAAAATGCTTTTCCTCTTTCCACCAAGTTTGATCGCTTCTTCAGCCATAATTATCTCCTGTGATAGCTGTAAGCTGTAAGCTGTAAGCTGTAAGCCTTTCACACCGCCTAGAGCTTTAGAGCTTAGAGCTTTAGAGCTTAGAGCTTCAATTTTGTACCCATTTCTTTAACGGATTCGGTCCGAGTCCTTTGATATGCTCGGTCATCTCCTTGGCATACTCCGCAAACGTCGGGCCTTCGCCGGATGAGAGGTTGTACATCCGGACCCTGTCCGCTTCAAGGCCCACTTCCTCCAGCAGGGACCGGACATGCTCCACCCGCTCCCGGCACCTGAAATTTCCTTCATTGTAATGGCATGTCCCTTCCAGACACCCGACGCAATAGACGCCGTCGGCCCCTTTCTGGACAGCCCTCAGCAGATGCATCACATCCACCTTGCCAGTGCAGGGCACCCGGATGATCTTCACGTTTGCCGGATATTCAAGTCGCATGGAACCTGCCAGGTCCGCGGCCGAATATCCTCAATACTCACAGCAGAACGCAACAATAACTGGTTCAAAATCTGACATATTTCCTCCTGATAAGTGATGAGTGATGCGTGATGAGTGATGCGTGATGAGTGATGAGTGATGCGTGATGAGTGATGAGTGATGCGTGATGCGTGATGCGTGATAATCCTCACGCTTCACGGCTCACGTCTCACGCCTCACGCCTCACGTCTCACGCCTCACGTTTCACGCCTCACTACGCCGCTTCGAGCAGCGCGTCGATTTTGGCGATCAGTTGGTCGTCTTCGTAGAAACTCAACTGAATGGCCTGTCTCGGGCATACCCCCGCGCACACGCCGCAACCGTGGCAGATCGCCTCATTGATCTCGATCACCTTCTCCTCTTCGTTGAACGTCGGCACATCGAACGGACATGAGCGCACACAGGTGAGGCATTTGACGCAATGATCCACATCCACCTTGGCCGTGATCGCGGAGAGTCTGATGGCCTCTTTGGCCAAGAAGGTCACGGCTCTGGCAGCAGCGGCCTGGGCTTGGGCGATGCTCTCTGAAATCAGCTTGGGTCCGTGCGCGGCCCCGCAGAGGAAGATGCCGTCGCTCGGCATGTCCACCGGCCGGAGCTTCACATGCGCCTCGATGAAGAAGCCTTCGGGATTCCGATTCAACTTCATGACGCCGCTCAGGTCATCCGTGTCGGCCGCGGTCATGCCCGCGCTCAGGGTCAGGATATCCGCGGTGATCTCCACATTCTGTTGCAGGATATGATCCTTGACCGTGACGACAACCCCGTCGGATCCGCTCTCCACCTCAGGCGGCGCATCCTTGTCAAAGCGGATGAAGATGACACCCTGCCTCCTCGCCTCGGTGTAGTAATCCTCCAGCATTCCATAAGAGCGGATGTCCCGGTACAGCACAAAGACCTGCGCATCCGGATTCAGCTTCTTGATGTGCAACGCGTTCTTGATCGCGCTCTGGCAGCATATCCGGGAGCAGTTTTCATTCTCCTCGTTCCGGGATCCGACGCACTGAACCATCACCACTGTGGAGAGATCACCCGCACCTTTCTCCTCAAGCCGGTCCGTCAGTTCCACTTGGGTCATCACCCGGGCATCCTCTCCATAGAGGAACTCCTTTGGCTTGTATTCGTCCCCGCCGGTGGCCACGATGATGATGCCGTGTTCGATCTTCTCCCTCTCACCGTTCACCAGCACCTGCGTCGCGAAACTCCCTTTGAAGCCTTCGAACCCGACGATCTGCGCCTCGGTCAGCACCCGAATCTTATCTTCGGCCGTGACATCGCTGATGAGTGCCTTGAGATAGGCCTGAATGTCCTTTCCCTCAATGGTGTGATGCAACTTTCGCGAGAAGCCGCCCAGTTCCGCTTCCTTCTCCACCATGACCACATTGAAACCCTGTCTGGCCAGCCCGAGGGATGCGTTCATCCCCGCGATGCCGCCGCCGATCACCAAGGCCCGCTTGTTGATATAGACCACCTTCTCATTCAGCGGTCTCAGGGTCGCGGCCCGGGCCACCGCCATGCGGACCAACTCTTTGGCCTTTGCGGTCGCGATATCCGGATTGTTGGAATGGATCCAGGAGTTCTGGTTCCGGATGTTGGCCATCTCAAAGAGGTACTTGTTGATTCCGCACGCCTCCAAGGTCTCCATGAACATCGGCTCATGGGTCTTGGGACTGCACGAGGCCACCACCAAGCGGTTCAACTGATGCTCGATGATCATCTCCTTGATCTTGTCCTGAGTGTCTTGGGAGCAGGTGAAGAGGTTCGAGTCGGTGAAGACCACATACGGCAGAGTTCCCGAGTATTCCTGAACGTCCGGCACATCCACGATGCCGCCGATGTTGATGCCGCAGTTGCAGACAAATACGCCGATCCGGGGTTCTTGGCCTGCCACGTCAACCTCTTCGGGAACCTCCACCTTTTCGATATCCTTTCCCCTGGCCTCTGCGATATCCGCGCCGGCCAGACAGGCCGCCGCGCTCGCCTCGGTGATAGATCCGGGAATATCTTTGGGTCCCTGGAACACGCCGCAGGTATAGACTCCGGGACGGGAGCTTTCCACCGGTCTGAGCGGATCGGTTTCGACAAAATTGTATTGGTTCAGTTCGATCCCGAGACGTTTCGCCAGTTCCACCGATGTCTCCGGTATCTTGAGACCCACGGAGAGAACCACCATGCTGAATATCTCCTCCTGCATCGCGCCGGTCTCATCCGTGTATTTCACGGTCAGATCCCCGGTCTCAGGAACCTCGGTGATCGTGTGAACCCTTGCCTTGACAAAACGGACCCCGTCCTTGTATCTGGCACGGTTGTAATACTTCTCATAATCCTTGCCAAAGGTCCGCATATCCATGTTGAAGATCGCGCAGTCGAGTTCGCTATGCGCGTGTTCCTTGGATATCATGGCCTCCTTGATCGCGTACATGCAACAGACCGAGGAGCAGTAACCGTTTCCGCTCCGGTTGGCATCCCTGGACCCGACGCATTGGAGCCACGCGACGCTTTTCGGCTCCTCCCGGTCCAGCGGCCGCATGAGATGCCCGAAGTAGGGGCCTGACGCGCTCAGGATCCGCTCATATTCCTCACTCGTGACCACGTTGGGATATTTGCCGTATCCCAGAAAATCGAGCCCCGAGGGATCAAATCCCTGGCTCCCGGAGGAGAGGATCACGGAACCGACCTGGACTTTGGTCTCCCGCTCCTTGTCCGCATAATCCACGGCCTTTGCGATGCACATGTTCTCGCACAACCCGCACCCGATGCAGGTGTCGGTGTCGATGGCAAAGGCGAGGGGTACGGCCTGTGGGTACTCGATATATGCGGCCCGGCGGTCATCCAGGTTCAGGTTGTACTGGTTCACCGCGGTGACGGGGCAATGCATCGCGCATTCTCCGCATCCGGTGCATTTCACCGGGTCAATGTATCGGGGCTGGTTGACCAGGGTCACGTCAAAGTTCCCGGGTTCCCCCTTAATGCTCTTGACTTCACTGATTGTTACCAGATTGATATTGCTATGCCGGCCGACCTCGACCAGTTTGGGTGAGATGACTCACATCGCACAGTCGTTGGTCGGAAAGGTCTTGTCGAGCCGGGCCATCATGCCACCGATGGTGGGTGACTTGTCCACGAGGTAAACATTGTAATCCGAATTGGCCAGATCAAGCGATGCCTGCATGCCGGCGATACCCGCGCCTACAACCATCACTGATCCACTCTTTTCAGCCATAATTCCTCCTTATGTGAAGCGTGATATGTGAAGCGTGATGCGTGAAGCGTGATGCGTGATTTCACTTCTCACTTCTCTATCCTCACTTCTCACCCTCACTTCTCACTTCATAACGCCGCGAACTCCGGCTTCCTGTCCGTCATGCCCTTGAACGCGACTGTACTCGCCTTTTCCATGTCCGCGAGCAGATAGGAGATCCGCATCAGTTCAAGGCCAGTTCGCTTACTGATCTCCCGGACAGAGGTGTTCCCCGCTTTGATCGCGCAGTAAATCAGGTTCTTCTGATATTCTCTCTCAAGGACCGAGTCGAGCATCTCCTCGAATTTCTCCTTGTCCCATTTGCGGCCATAGACATCCCCTTTGCTGGTGATGGTGTGTTCCTTGCCCACAAACCAGCGGAGAATCTCTCCATTCAGGGTCATTTCCGCCGCGTCCAGCTCCATGGCAAAGCCTGACGCGTCGAATTTCCCTTGGCTTTTGACGGATTCGGTCACATTTGTGGCAATCTCCGCGAAACGCTGGGCTTCGGCTGAGGAGACCCATGCCAGATGGAGCCGGTCCGCGCCAATGCCGGCGATGTCGAGCAGCTTCCGGGTCATGTCAATCTTCTTTTCCGCTTGAACATTACCTTCCAGGTAATGGCAGTCACCGAAATGTCACCCGGAGACCAGCGCGCCGTCGCAACCTTCCTTGAAGGCTTTGACGATGAAGACCGGGTCCACCCGGCCCGAACACATCACCCGGACGGTTCTCATGTTCGACGGATACTGCAACCGCGACACACCGGCCAAGTCCGCGCCAGCGTAAGCGCACCAGTTGCAGAGAAACGCAACAATTTTGGGTTCAAAATCTTCCATGTTTCCATCCTTAAATTAACAGGTTGACACTGGATATGACTGATTCTAACGGATTTTTGTGGTTGCATAAGATTTCAGACAGCTGTGATCCTTGCAAACCGCGGATGAACGCGGATGAACGCTGATGCTCCCGCACTCTGACTGGCTGCACAGGCCGTGAGCGTCATCTGCGGATCATATCGGAAACCACAAAAACCGTTAGAACCTTAAGGATATGACAAACAGAGGAGATGGTTATAGGTTTTAAGAAAAGGATTGTTCCAAAGAAACTAAGTTTTTTCAAAAAACTTAGTTTCTCTTTTGGACAGACTTTATCTTAAATGCTCTATGAAGCGCCATCTTCCTCATCTTCTATGACTGGCCTTGATCTTCGTTTTGGCCAGCCTACCCGCTTTAGTCCCGCGGGATTGCCAAATCCGGCACGGCTTGGATTTCCCAAGCCGTGCCATGTGGTCCAAACGAAGATCATGGCCTATCTGACTTTATCCCGCTCGTCACTCAACCATAAGTGTAAACTTAGAAGGTGTTTTCAAACACCTTCATGAGCGGGCCATCCTCCGGAGATGATTGGACAAACCGGAGATGGCCATCTCCCGAAAACCCGCGCCATTGCGGGGTTCACAGGGAAGTTTTCAAACACCTTCCAAGATTCCCTGCCCTGTCCGGTGTTGGGCACCCGCAGGGGCGTTGGCCCCTAAGTTTACACTTATGACCACTCAACATTCGACAGCGTTCAAGTATGTCAGAGCTTTGTACAGGACAAAAAAATGAGCGAACAAAGAAACCCGGCTTTTTTTCTGTCGGGAGAGAAGCCGGCCGTTCAGAAAAAAGCCGGGTTTCTCGTCCATTCCACATTTTTTGTCCTGTACACAGATGTCAGAGTCAACTTCCTCCATATTTCTTCTGTTTATAAAATAAAAAGAAATTAAATTCAACAAAAAAATGGGCACCCTTACATTTTGCTTGAAAAGTAGTTTACACTCTCGCCCGGCCTGTCCCGTAGGGACTTTTGAGAATAGCCCGGCAATTCATTGCCGGGGTGAATCACACAAAACCCTCGAGTCCCGTGGGGACGACTGAAAGGTTTCGGACCGGTTCACGGCGACAGTCAAACAAATTATGGGTGATTCGGAACCCGGCAATGAATTGCCGGGCTATTCTCAGTTGTCCCTACGGGACAGGGGTTTTGGGGTTTATTCCGCTCCCGGCAATGA
>JAOZRQ010000353.1 GCA_029940115.1 Desulfobacterales bacterium | reverse complement strand
GTCCTTATGAACCTCCCGGCCCTTCAGCACTTTGAAGCGTTTCTCCTCATGCTCGCTCAAACCGAGTGTCATCATGAAGTATGTGAAACGCGGGCAGTAAAGATGCGCGATGATATCAGAAGCCGTCAGGGTCACGCTCATATTCATCTGTCAATCCTTAATTTTGGTCTGATCATAACGGATTCATGGAGTCCGTGAAGGTGAACTTAAACGTGAACTTGAACAGTTCAAGTTCACGTCCACGGACAGAGCCGCCTCTCCGAAAAGCGTCATGATCAGATTTTGGCATGTCCTCAAAATATCAGACTTTCCGATTCAATCTCTTTCCGACAGAATCCTGTTGAATAGTCATACAAGACATGATGATCTTCATCATCACCATATCTCCCGACATATGCCCGGGTCACAACATACAATTGGTCACGTTTCAATTCTCTGATTCCAGCAGAATTGTCATGCAAATGTCGGATGATACGAAGCGGCACCGAGAGTTTGTATTGGTTGAACGATGACTTGATTTTCAAATAGGTTTCCCGCCTCTTGTCAGCATCCTCACACACCAAACACTCGTTCTCATAAACCTCAAGAGTCTTTTCCGCATGGGTTGTCATCGCCACAAACACATCCGCATAGCTGACTTTCTTGGCATCGTCTATCAGCCTGAAATCCTCGACAGCCAGTTCTTCATCATCTTCATCTTTTTTGCTGAACCGCAGGGCTTTCATGGCTTCGTATAATTTCCTCGCAGGTTCAAAGGATTTCCGGTCCTCACTGGTGATCAGCTCATAGTATTTCCCGATCAATCCCAGATATTCATCCTCTGAGAAACAACCTTTCTTAGAATCGAAAATTTCAAGACTTGTGTTGACCGTGATTCTTCCGTAGATCCGTTGGGCATCCCCTTCAAAATTGACAATGTACAGGGGAGACCGCCTGAAGCCGTCTCTGTTGTTCCTGTTGATTCTGCCGGCCACTTGGATGATGGAATCAAGCGGCCCCACATCTCTGAACCCCATGTCAAAATCAAGATCAACGCCCGCTTCCACACTCTGGGTGGAGATCAAGACAACCTTTTTCCCCTTTTCCAACAGTTGGTTGACCTTTCTGATCACATATTTTCGATGAGCAGGCACAATGTTTGTCGAAAGATAATAGATGTCAGGGCTGACCTTCTTTTTGGACAACTTCTCAAATATGTCCAAAGACCTTCTGATGGTGTTCACAACGATCAGACAGGATTTTGAAGGGTCCCATTTTTCACAAAACAGGCGGTAAAAATCATCCGCATCTTTCAGGGGATTCTCTTTGTCTGTCAGAGAGACGATCGCTGTTCGTTCAAACTGGCCAAAATGGAATTCCATCTCCTCAGAGTTGAGCAACGGCTTGAATTTTATCTGATGTTGATCAAGCACAGTGATCGCCGTCTGAAAAATCAAGGGTTGCGTCGCTGTCATCAGGATGATTCTGCAATTCAGAATTTCAGACAGGTGATGCAGGAGAACGCCGATTAACGGCCAATACTCCGCCTTGATGTTCTGAATCTCATCAAGGATCACAATTGACCCGGCGATCCGGTGAAATTTCTTCAACATCCTGTTCTTGTTTGAAATGACAGAATGAAAAAACTGCACAAACGTCGTCAGAACAACATCTGCCTGCCAATCTTCGACCTCAAGCAACTTTTTCGACAACTCCATCTCATCATCATCGGCTCTCTCTTTCGCCGCCATGGCCCATATGTCGGTATATTGATGATGCTTCAACAAAGTGACTCCCTCGCCACGGAACAGCTTACGGAAGACCTTGTGGGCCTGCTCGATAATGTTGATGAAGGGCAGACAGTAGATGATCTGCGGCTGATAATCCTGGACGCTGGCGATCCTCTCTTTCAGTTTCAGCGCAAAATTCATCACGGACAATGTCTTTCCGATGCCGGTGGGGGCTGTGATCGTGAACAACCGGTCCTTGGTGATGTCAATTTCGTCGAGCTTCCTTTCAATCTCCTCTTTTGCCCGGGTTCTTATATTTGAAAGCGACCGATTCTTTTTGCGGGAAAGATGAAGGTCAACCAAGTTCGGAGATATCGGAGACGGGGAAAACCGCTTGGCTTCTCCGGCGTCAATCTTGTCCGACGATATTAAAAGCGAAAACAGGTAGATGATGAGGATGTAGTGTTCCGCATTCGGAGATTTGCGCTGGAGTCGCTTTGTCATTTTCCTGATCATCTTCTCTTTCTGTTCAAAAAAATCTTCTGTCAACTGGAACCTGTCAAGATCAGGGAAATGGTCTTTCACCAGCTTTTCAATTTCGGGCGTTGCGTTTTCCAACAGATTTTTTGTCTGGGTCTTCAGATTCTTTTGCATGGAAAGCTGTCGAGACTTGTCCGACCGCTTCATGGGGTTGGGAAGGGAGCCGTGATGATGCTTTATGCAATAATAAAGGATGAAGGGAAGGCGTCTGTCGGAAAGCTCAACAAACGCCTCCGCAAAATTGAAGGCAAACACTGCGGACAAGAGGGAATGACTTTTTTTAAGCGCGTTCTTGAACTTTTCACGCAGAAGATAATCCTGGAAATAGGTGGTGTGCTTGCCCAAGTCGTGAAAGAGGCCCAAAAGCTTTGGCAGATCGGAAGGGAGCCGAAAATCAGGGAAATTGACATGAGGATGGAGATTTGACGCAATGTTCTCGACAACACCTCCGAGATGGTGCCTCAATTTTTTCGTGGGAGATATTGAACCATCGTCATTTTTCCGGGAGTGTGAGTAAAATTCCATGGCCATTCTCCAAATCTTCTTATTCAACGCAGAAACAGAATGCGTTCCTTCCGATCATCATGGGACAGGAGAAGATGATCCGATTTCAGTCTCACATGCAATGAATGACAGTTCAAATCAAACAAGACCTGCGAATCCGCTTTCAAATATCTGTCCTTGTCGAAGTCCATTGGCAGGGTTTCCTGCACCAGATGACAATTTGCATTGTCCGGGAACTCTCTCAGGCAATTCAGGGGGATTGCCGAATCAATGGGGATCCGTTCATTTGAGCTCAATGTTTCCACATCCTCGTATAAGACAACGTCGTCTATGAACGCCTTGAAATTGGCGGTCCCGAAAGAGATCGGATAATGGCAGACCTTCCCCTTGTCGAACTGATCCTTGAGCTTCTCAAAATGCGGTCTGTTCCTCTGCGTTTTGGAATGACAATAAAACCGATAGGATACGAAACAGCCGGTCTCTCTTATCTTCAAAGGCGACAAAAATTCAAACGGAACCATTGTGTTCGCAATGTGCATGTTCTGACCGGATTGGAAATAGGAACCATTCAGGTCGTTGACACTTTCCACCTTCAGATACTTCAGTTTCTGCATCGACTTCTTGACCTTGGCCAAGACACGAACGCCTATGTCACAATTTTCCAGGGAAAAATCCTCATAATAGGTATTCTTCTCAATCCCCAGGATTCCGGATATCATTCCGATGATGGTGGTTCTTGGCGGGATGAAGTGCGTCAGAGCAGACGAATTCGAATAAAACTTGCGAAAGTGTGCAAATTTCCCGCAGACATCAAAGGCCAAAACTTCCATCGCATTATTCTCCGCCTGATTTGAAGGTGATTTCCCTCACCTTCTTCTTCGCATCCGCGTCCAGATTGTTCCCGAATCCGTCAAAACTCGTTCCGGGCAAAGGGGTCCGCCACAGATGGATGCTCCGGATCACCGCCTGGTTTGCGTTGATCAGGGTCTCCAGTGCCGAAAAGTCAAGGGTCAGGTTGTCAATGGAGCGGATCGGCTGCTTTTTCTTGACCGAACAGGAGACGAAATCCCGCAAATCCCTTAAATACCCGTTATGTGTGTCCAGATATTCCAGTTCCAGGTAAAACATCGGATACTGGTCGCTTTTGCTTCTGGTCGGCTTGTACGAGACAGAGCGGATGATCGCCTCCCTGAACAAGTCCACATCCGCCGGAACAAGCCCCGTCTTTGCGGCAAGGTGCTTGTTGATCGTGCCATGAAAGGCGATCAGAGAATAATAGAGCCGGTAATCCTTCCCCATTGTGGACGCGTCTTTTTCAGAACTCGACATGGTGGGAACAATGGTGTTCGATTTTATCAGCTCCACAGGATGAAGGGAATATCCCCAGTTCAACTGGATCGGCCCGGTGTAGGTTCTGGAAAATCCCTCAACCGCAAAAGCGCCGCCAAACATGCGAATGTCAGCCAGACGCTGCTTGATGATCTCCTGCAAGAGGGAGTTGTTGAATTTGGGAAACTGTTCCCTGATGGCTTTCACATGCGCCGGCTCATTTTTGCCTTTTTTTGACTTATGAATCTTTCTGATCCCGGCATAGTTCTTTTCATCTTCTTTGAGATGCTTTGTCAAGGTGTTCCACAGACCCTTCAACTCCTTGTTTTCGGAGAAGATTTCATTCAGAGATTCCTGACTTCCGGTGACCTCCTCGACAATGTGGTTCAGCATGATATCCGCTGACACCTTGCGGTCCGCCAATGTGTCAACAAATATCTTCCTCCCCGAATCCTTGAGATACTCCCTGATGTTCCGCTTGATCCGAAGATCGGTCACCAGATTGGTCTTGGTGTCATAATCCATCCTCGGCTTGTTCTCCATGTCCGGATCGCCGTTGGGATTTGTCTTTTTTCCCTCATAGACAAACAGGAAATCCGAATTCGTCCGAACGATCTTGCTACTCATCTGCCTCTCCTTCGTTGTTGTCATCGTCAGAAACCTCCTCTGTTTTTGCCGGATGGGCCACTTTGTAAGCGTATCCGGAAAGCAGGTAAAAGACATTCTCAAATTCCGACAGATCCCAAGACGCGTCGCTTTTGTCAAAGTAATGTTTGCACAACGCGTTGACATTCTCCACACTAGGATACAATGCTTCATACTGAACAAGCTTTTCAAACGTGTCCACATAGAGCCTTTTCAGGTCATCTGCCGACATGCCCTGGTAGGTGATCTTTTTCAGAATCGGTTTATGCTTATGGCCCTTCACACTTTGGGAATATCCGACTTGGTTGATCAGCATTCCCAGATAAAACAGCGCCCGCCGCTGTTCGTCAAAGCTGTTTGCCGAAAGAAACGCCTCAATATCTTCAGAGGTTTTGATCTGATGCTTCCCTTCTTCCATTAATGCGTCCTCCTTGTCAATCAGTTTCAAATCTTCCAATGTCTTCATGAGCACCAAGTATCTGTAAAAATAATCTTTGACAGCAAAATCAAAAGAATCCTCTTTGTAGAATCTCAGATTTTTGTAAACACTCTGCTGATTCATATGCAAACGATACATGGCCTCGCAGAAGTATGAAAACAGAATGTCTTTCTCAATCCTTCGCCCCCCAAGCAGTTGAGAGTAAAAGAGAAGGGCTTTGTTTTTTGTGTCCGCAATGCTTCTGTCCTGCTTGTATTTGATCGGGATCAGGGAGTAGATCGAACCGAGACGGAACCCTTTGCCAAATTTGCCTTTGATCTCTTCTTCATAATCAAGGGAATGTTCGGCAATCAACCTCGTGACTTTTGAAAAGTAGAATTCCGGCACATCATGGATGTGGTTGATGAGCTTGAAATATTTCCCATCTGTCTCGTAACTCAGAAAATCCATCGTGAACTGCAAATCTGCCTCGTCATCCTCGGCACTGTATTCAACAGACTCAATGAACTCGTCAAATCTTTCTTCCTTGAAGGCCATTTCAACTCCAGAGTGCAATCTTTCAAAATCTTCCGGGGAGATATCTTCTTCAAAGCTGAGTATTTTTGGAATCAGAAGCGTCGGGGTTCCTGCAATTTTCATTCCCATGTTGTCTCTGACAAATTGTTCACCCGCGCGAAGCTTCTCCAGACAGTCGGAGCAGATGCGATAGTTCTTGTCATAGTTCCTCAAGTCGGATGCCGAGCTGATGGCCGTTGTCGTGAACAGCTTCATTTTGACATCTTTCAAGTTGTTGCTTGAACTCGGCTTTGCCTCCTTGCACAAATAGCAGTAGTCATCTCTGGTTTTTGAGGACTTTGACATTTTTCGCTTCAGCTTGGTCAGTACCAAGGCTTTATATTCATCCATCTCAGCGATGTTTGTCAGACCAGTCTGATCCTGATCCTTGACTGCCAGCGTCACCAAGACGATCTTTTCATCGCGGTCCAATTTGATCAGTTTTTTGATCAATTGCGGCGGGCTCAATTTGAGGTGGTCATCTGTCACCCCTTCTATCTTTTTCAGGCTTATTGTCTGATTCTTCTTGTCATACAAAGGACTTTCCACGATCGTCGTTGCCAGCTTATATAAAGAATGCTCCTCAAGGCTTTCATCACACTCTTCCTCGATTTTGTCCAACAGCCTGCAAAGGGTTTCTCCCATGAGATATTTGGAAGATTTGAGGTCTCTGGTCACATAAAACTGCTTTTGATTTCCCTTGTTGTTTCCGCAATAGACAAATCTTTTCTCACTTCTTCTGCCGTCAAACACCATCAGGTTGTCCGAATTTATGGTGATTTTGTCATCAGCCAAATCAAAGACGATCTTTAAGATATAATTTCTGATTTCTGTCACATCTCCTTTTTTGTCTTTTATGTCTTTTTCGACTTTCAAAGGCTCCAGCAAGCAGTCAACAGGCTCCTGTTCTTCAGACACGACTCTCCCGATTTTGCAAATTGCATCTATCATGTCGCCTTTTATCCTCTCTGAATCGGTTTTTCAACCAAAATCAGTAGTCTGAAAAGAAAAAAGAAACCCGGTTTCTGACACCATGCCGCGTCATGGAAACCTGATCGTTTGGCTCCCTGAAATCTGAAACCGGGTTTCTTCCTCATCGAACTTTTGGGACTACCGAAAATTGATCAATGTGTTCAATCCTTATTTTAGTGGATGTCTGTTTGACAAGAATTCCCATTCATATAAAATATCGTTTCAATCCTTATTTTCATGGCCATCCATCCGTCCATATTCTTATAATATATCTGAATATGAAAATGTCAAGAGGGCTTCCGAAAAAAAATGTGATGACCCGCATCTTTCATTTATGGGTTCACATTCCAGTTTGTAGTTCCGCCTCTCGGCGGTGCGAGACCGCCTGAAGGCGGAACTACAAACTGGAAATGAAAGATGCCTGATGACCCGCTTTCTTTTATTTATTGGGTTTACATATTACACGTTTACAATTCCACTTTTAGGCGGTGAGAAACCGCCTAAAGGCGGAACTACAAACTTTTTGAAAAAAGAAACCCGGCTTTTTTTTGGCAGGGAAGTCGGCCCATTCGGGAAAAAGCCGGG
>JAOZRQ010000352.1:3913-7291 GCA_029940115.1 Desulfobacterales bacterium | reverse complement strand
CTCGAAGCTCGAAGCTCGAAGCTCGAAGCTCGAAGTTCAAAGCTCGAAGCTCGAAGTTCAAAGCTCGAAGCTCGAAGCTCGAAGCTCGAAGCTCGAAGCTCGAAACTCGAAGCTCGAAGCTCGAAACTCGAAGCTTGGATATCAAGATTCTTCGATCCCTGAATTCCTGAATTCCGCCATCAATTCCTATGTGGTGAAGCGGGAATCGTTGCATACTGTGATTGCGGGGTATCCGTGGTTTCTCGACTGGGGACGGGACACCCTGATCGTTGTCCGGGGGCTGATTGCGGCGGGAAAGACCGAGGAGACCCGGGCCATTCTGAAACAGTTCGCCCGATTTGAACAGGACGGAACCCTTCCGAACATGATCCGGGGAGATGACGCGGGGAACCGGGACACGTCCGACGCGCCGCTCTGGTTCTTCGTGGCATGTTCCGATCTGATGGCGGCGGAGGGGGACGACGATTTTCTGAACGTGGAATGCAATGGCCGGCCCATCCTCGGGATACTTGTCTCCATGGCCCAATCGCTGATGAACGGAACCCCCAACGGCATCCGCATGGATCCGGAATCGGGTCTCCTCTTCAGCCCGTCCCATTTCACTTGGATGGACACCAACCACCCCGCGGGTACGCCGAGAGAGGGGTATCCGATTGAAATTCAAGCGTTGTGGCACTTTGCCCTCTCGTTTCTGGAATCGAAACACCAAACACCAAACACCAAACACCAAACACCAAACACCAAACATCAAACACGAAATTCGGACCAATTTTCAGTCGCCCATCGTCAACCTTCAATTTCATCTCGGGTTCGGGCGTCTATCATGGAACACTTCTTTCTTGAGGAGAAGGGATATCTGTCAGACTGCCTCCATGCCCGCCCGGGGGAGTCGGCCAGTATTGCGAAACCGGATGACGCGTTGCGGCCAAATCAACTCTTTGCCTTGACTCTGGGCGCGATTACCGATCCAACGGTCTGTCGCAGTGTCTTGGCGGCCTGTGAGGAACTCTTGGTTCCCGGGGCCATACGAAGCCTCGCGGACCGGCCGGTACGCCGCGCACTTGAGATCCGCCATCAGGGGGAGTTGATCAACGATCCGTATCACCCCTACCAAGGAAGATATGCCGGAGACGAGGACACCTGCCGAAAGCCGGCATACCATAATGGCACGGCTTGGACATGGGTATTCCCCTCATTCTGTGAAGCCTATGCCAAAGTTTATGGCCAACAAGGCTCAGGGGTCAGGGGTCAGGGGTCAGGGGCCAGGGGCCAGGGGTCAGGGTGCAGAGGTCAGGGGTCAGGGTGCAGGGGTCATCAAGGCTCAAAGCTCAGGGCTCAGGGGTCATGGGAACCGTTGTCAGGCAGAGCGGACAATGGACCACAACCAACGGACAACCAGCGACATCCGGCCCAAGATGCCGCACTGGCATGGCTGGCCAGCGGGATCCGGCTCATCAACGATGGGTGCGTGGGCCAAATCCCGGAGATCCTCGACGGCGACTTCCCCCACACTCCTCGCGGATGTGATGCACAGGCATGGGGGATGAGTGAGTTGTTGCGAGTCTGGCATGTCCAGGTTACAAAATCATATAATCAATAAAAACAATGGATTAACTTGGACATCATTTGTGAAACAAAGCACTAAGGAGGTGGTTTATGAAAGCAAAGGCGTTGGTGCTGATAATTGCCGGCATGGTGATGCTTGCCGGGATGTCTGTGGCAGATCAGCCAACCAAAAAGCAGAACAAAGGGGCCGAGAAAATCGAACTTTTCGGGGGAAAAAAGGGAAAGATCCCTTTTCCCCACCATACCCATCAGGATGTTCTGAAGGACTGCAACATCTGTCATGCGGACTTTCCCCAGAAGGCTGGGTCCATTGAGGCGCTCAAGGCTGAAGGGAAGCTGAAAAAGAAGCAGGTGATGAACAAACAGTGCATCAAGTGTCACAAGAAAAAGAAGCGGGCGAAGGAGAGGACGGGGCCCACTTCATGTTCAAAGTGTCATCAGAAAGACTCGTAGTTCCAGTTTGTAGCTCCGCCTCGCACCGCCTAAAGGCGGAACTACAAACTTTTCAATTCATCTGAAACTTGCAGTTTGGCAGAGTCCTCGGTTTGCGAGTATCCCAAACACTCCGACGCGACAAACACCCACCGGATCGTCTATTCAAAACTCGGCGGAATCAAGGATCAGGATCAATTTCTGTCAACTCACCCCGGCAATGCTTCGGCGTGAGCTCAGATTTCGGCGAGCTCAGTCGAGTCGTCGAACGAATTGCCGGGCTATTTTCAGCAGTCCCCACGGGACTCCCCCAACTCATAAATACGCCCGCTCCAAACTGTAGGCTTAGAGCTTTACAGCTTACAGCTAAACACAAGGAATTTTCATCATGTTGGTACTCGGATTGCAAGGCAGTCCCCGCAAAAACGGGAACACCGATTTTCTTCTTTCAGCCTTTATGAACGTGGCTGAGGGACTCGGCGCGCAGACGCGTGTCATTGAAGTGGATAAGAGAAACATCCTCCCCTGCAAGGAATATACCACTTGTGAAAAGAAGGGGTTTTGTCCCATCAAGGATGACATGAAGGATGAGATTTATGCCCTGCTCTGGGACGCGGATGTGATCGTGGCCGCGTCACCCGTCTTCTTCTATAATGTGACCGCGCAACTCAAGGCCCTCATTGACAGATGCCAGACCTTGTGGGCCAGAAAGTACAAACTGAAGCTGACGGATCCGGGCCGGAAGACCCGGCGCGGGTTCATGCTCGCGGTCGGTGCCACAAAGGGGAAACACCTTTTCGAGGGGATTCATCTGACAATGACCTATTTCTTTGATGCGGTGGGGGCAAGCTATGACGGGAGCCTCACCTATCGGGGCATCGAAGGCAAGGAAGATATGGAAAAGCATCCCACCATGATCCAGGAAGTCGGGGACGCGGTGAACACGCTCCTAAAACCGCTCCTCGGCAGAAAGCGAATCTTGTTCGCATGTCGGGAGAACGCGTGTCGAAGCCAGATGGCCGCCGCGTTTGTCCAGCATCATGCAGGGGACAAGATTGAGGCAACGAGCGCGGGGAGCGCGCCCACGGAGAAGATCAATCCCCTGATGGTCAAGGCCATGGAGGAGAAAGGCATTGACATGCAATTCCGCAACCCCAAATCCATCAAAGCCGTGATGGAAAGGGGGAAACCGGAGATGATCATCACCATGGGATGCGGCGAGGAATGTCCGCTTATTCCGGGGATAGTGCGGCAGGACTGGGATATGCCGGATCCGTCCGGAAGGGATATCGAGTTCATGCGAAGTGTGCGGGATGAAATTGAGGAGAAGGTCAGGGAAGTTTGTAGTTCCGCCTTCAGGCGGTGTCAAACGCCCTGAGA
>JAOZRQ010000352.1:0-3813 GCA_029940115.1 Desulfobacterales bacterium | reverse complement strand
TTAAACTGTAAACTTTCAGAAAGTTTGTAGTTCCGCCTTCAGGCGGTGTCAAACGCCCTGAGATTAAACTGTAAACTTTCAGAAAGTTTGTAGTTCCGCCTTCAGGCGGTGTCAAACGGCCTAATGCGGAACTGTAACCTGTAACCTTACATCTGTGTAACAAAAAAAAATACTGGACAAAATTTTTATTTTGATGTAAGAAATCGTTGAGCGTTGGGTCAATTGTCATCAAAGGAACTTGATGATTGAGTAACGGGAAATTTATGTGTTTGTGTGAAAGGAGTTTCCAACATGCCTTCAGAGATTTCAGAATATATTATTGAGCAATTCAGAAGCCGGCGTGTGTTGCTGTGGTTATGTCAGCGACATGAACTGAAATCCGGCCAAAAACGCCATGGCCTTGACGAGGATGAGGCCACAGACCTTGTCATCCATGAATCCGGCGGTCATCCGTATCCTGATTATAACGGATTTAGGGGAGGCCTTGAACTTGAACGTGAACTTGAACTTAAACTCGAACTTAAACTCGAACTTGCCCACAAATGAACATTCAAGTTCACGGGCACGTTCACGTTCACGGGCAGGCGGCCTCCCCGAAAAGCGTTATAATCAGTCCGTATCTCATAAAACTTCTGTTGCACAACATCATCATAAGAAATGCTGCTGACCTTTCCTCAGCCTCTGTCAATCGGAAAATCGTTGAAACCTAGGTGACCCTGTTGACCGAGGATCTGGTGCATCCTCATTTCGGAATGCTGAAAAACTTGATGATTGAGAATAAGGAAAAACCATGCGCTTTCAAACACTCATCACCATATGCCTGAGCATCCTGTTACTGATTCCCCGGATGGCCTCCACAGACGCGCCGGACAGCTATGAACAGGATGACACGTTTCAACAGGCGTGTGTCATCGCCCTGAACAATGATATCCAGCAACACAATTTCCACGCCCCCGGTGATGAGGACTGGGTCAAATTTCGCTGTGTGGCGGGGGAGACTTATACTATTCGCGTCACCGCCTCAGAATCGGAGACGGATGTCATCATTGAGATTTATGAGCCAACTTACGAATACTACGGGGTGATCGCAAACATCAAGGAATATCTCGGCACGGCCCCGGAACCCTTGACTGACAAAATCATCAGTTGGATCGCTCCGCAGAACGGCGTTTACTATGTGAGACTCCGCCATGCGGATCCAGATGCCCCAGGCGAACATACCGCGTATCAACTCAGCGTGGAGACCCCTCATCCGATCCCCCCCGATGGAAATGGGGACAACGGTCTATCTTCTCAAGATGACTATGAAGCGGACAATACGCTCGAACACGCGAAAGCCATCACGCCGAACACGGAAATCCAGCGGCACAACTTCCATAATGCTTGGGATGAGGACTGGGTGAAGTTCAAGGGCGTCGAAGGGAAGACTTACAGCATTGAACTGAACCTCCTGAATCCGGATTGTGACGTCATCCTCGAATTTTATGATGCAAATGGGATACCTTGGTATGTGGATACCGCGTGGACAAACCTGTCCGATCTGATCTGCTGGCCTTGGTTCTTCTGTCTGGAGGATGGCGAATATTACCTGAAAATCCAGCCACATTATGATCCGGAGGCGTGTGAGGCGGATACAGGATATGAACTTGGAATAAATACGTTCTGTTCCGACTTGTATGAAGTGAATGACACCATCGGACAGGCCACCCCGGTCTCTCTGTGCGGATGGCCTCAGACGCATAATTTCCACGATTCCGGGGACAGCGACTGGTTCAGTTTTGAGGCGGTCTCAGGGGAAGCCTATACCGTTGTGGCAAACTGCGTGGGGGAGAGCTGTGCCGCGGCCATTGAGATTCACGACACTGATGGAGAGATGCTTCATGGCACAGCAGCCGTGTCTGCCGGTGGAACCGTGCTGACTTGGATCGCCCCGGAAAGCCGCGTCTGTTATGTGAATGTCTCTCATCCTGACCCGAACATCTTTGGTGAGGGGACTGAATATGAATTTGGGGTGAAAAGCCGCTTTTGTCCAGATATATATGAAGAAGATAATGAGTTTTCACAGGCAAACCTGATTGACAGATATGACATGCCTCAATCGCACAACTTTCACTCGCCCGGAGATGAGGATTGGTTCCTGTTCAAAGGAATGTTAGGGGAAAACTACTGCATAGAGGCAATCCATCTCGGAGCGAATGCCGATGTGGTCATGGAGATTTACAGATATGATTACAGAGGTGAGAACCTGATATTTCTGGCAGAACAGAATGCCGGCGGCATGTCTGAAGATGAAATCCTGACCTGGACCGTGCATGAGGAGGCCCCCTACTATCTGAAGGTGCGTCATCACGACCCGGCAGTCTATGGCGAGGATACCGCCTACGAGATCACCTTCTGCGCCCAAGATCTTTCCCACCCGGATAGGTATGAAGAAGATGACACCGTTGGGCAGGCAAAAACGGTTACCCTCGGCATGGTGGTCCAGGAGCGCACCTTCCACGATGCCGGAGATGAGGACTGGATAAAGTTTGACGGCATCTCGGGTGTGACCTATGTGATTGAGGCATACCACCCGGAGGCAGCGGATATTCCCATTATCAAGCTTTATGATTCCGATGGCGTGACAATGCTCTCATCTTCCGAAGATGATCCGCATATGCTGATCGGCCATGTTGAATGGCTTGCTGACGAAAACGGGACTTATTATGTGAAGGTACGCCCTCATGATCCCGACGATCATACGGGAAACATTGACTACCAACTTTGGCTGTATGCGTTTCCGGATCCTTTTGAACAGGATGATTCCTTTGAACAGGCGGTTTTCGTGACGCCGAACTACATCCCGGCACCGCCGCTGGAGAACGATGATGACTGGAAAGCAGATATCGTCCAGATATACAACAATTTTGACGCGCCAGGGGATGAGGACTGGATCAGATTTGAAGTGAGCTCAGGAGACGCGTACAGCATTGAGGCGATTGACCTGGGGGAGAATGCCGATGTGGTCATCGAAATCTATGACGCTGACCGCACGTTGCTGGTCTCCCAAGATGCCGCAGGGCTATCCGCGGATGAGGCCCTGATTTGGCTTCCGCCTGATGACGGCGATTACTATGTGAGGATGAGAAACCAAAATCCGGAGATTTACGGAAGAGACACGAACTACAATCTCAATCTGACGAAAACCGGGAGGACCAGCGCCGTGGGATTTGCCGGAATGGTTGAAGGGATTGTCACGGACAAGTTTTCTGGTGCCCCTGTTGAGGGTGCGGCCATCAACACCAACGGGAACATTTATACCCAGAGTCTTTCCAGAGGGGGGTATAGCATGATCCATCCCCCGGGAACTTATACGATTACCGTCGATGCGGAAGGTTATGAGACATTCACGGATTCGTTGCGGGTTGAAGAGACGGGAACCACCACGAAAGATATCGCCATGGTTCCGATCACAGGGATAGTGGCCGGTCCGATACTCTCTCCGCCCCCGAAAACATACCCTGCTGCCCAGGCGGTTGAGATGACATGCGAGACGCCCGGGGCCACCATCCGCCACACAATGGATGGGAGTGATCCCACAGCCTTGTCTCCCGCTTATGTGAAGCCGCTTTCGCTCTCTGAAACGACCACAATCCGGGCAAGAGCGTACAAAGACCGTTGGACGCCGAGTGAGACGATCAGAGGGGTTTATGAAATCACGGGAAAGGTTGAGATGCCGGTATTCTCTCCAGAGCCCGGGACTTATACCATGGCTCAGGAGGTGGAACTGTCATGCGCCACCCCTGACGCAGTAATCCGCTATACGATTGACGG
>JAOZRQ010000351.1 GCA_029940115.1 Desulfobacterales bacterium | reverse complement strand
TCGCCTGGGGGCTCATTTCAGCACTCCCTTTCCACTCCTTTCCGGGACAATGCGTTTTTTCTGAATTCCTAAGTTCAAGTTCAAGTTCAAGTATAAGTTCAAGTATAAGTTCAAGTATAAGTTCAAGTTCAAGTATAAGTTCAAGGAACAGTGAAAATATGAACATTCATCAATTCAACATGCAGTTCAATCCTGAGGAGGATCGGATCCTTTTCAGGCTGAACACGGTCTCAAGGGAGGAATTCAGGTTTTCCCTTACCCGTCGGTTTGTGAAACTGCTGTGGCCGGTCCTGATGCAGTTGTTGGATCATGACATTAAGAAACGGGAGCCTGAGAAGGCTCACGCGGCAAAGGAGATGCTTGACTTTGAGCGGGAAAAGGTCGTGTCCCAGACCAATTTCGAGAAGAAGTACGCCGAAGATGCGGCCATGACGTTTCCTCTCGGAGAGATGCCGATCCTTTTATCCCGGATTCAGGTGAAACAAGGACCCCATGGCAATCTTCTCTGTCTGCACACCTCTCAGGGGAAGGGACTCGAATTTCCGGTGAACAACTCGTTTCTTCATCCATTCTGCAAACTTTTGGAGGATTCGACGACCCGGGCCCAGTGGGAGCTCAATCTGCCCGTGGCGAGGCCCCAAAACGTGAACGTCCAGCAACAGGCACCCAGAGTGTTGCATTAAAGACCTCCTCAAAGACCTCCGAGGTCTCAAAAACCTCAAAGACCTCGGAGGTCTCCAAAATCTCAAAGACCTCCGAGGTTTCCAAAACCTCGGAGGTCGGAGGTCTCCAAAACCTCAAAGACCTCCGAGGTCTCCAAAATCTCAAAGACCTCCGAGGTCTCCAAAACCCAAAGACCTCCGAGGTTTCCAAAACCTCGGAGGTCGGAGGTCTCCAAAACCTCGAAGGTCTCATGGCCATAATGGTGAGTGATATGAAAAGACTTTCAATTTTCAATTTTCAATTTTCAATTCTGTTTTTGATAGGGCTTCTTACGGCGTCGGCGCTGTATGCGGAGCAGTTTCCGGTGGTGGTCGAGGCGGAGGAGATGGCCACGGTTCCCGCGCAGAGAGGCGGCGGGGTGTTGACTCATTTGAACGTGAGTGTGGGCGACCGGGTGGCAAAAGGCGATGTGCTCGGGGTCGTGTTTCACAAGGACATGAGTCTGAAAAAGCGGGAACTTGAAGCGAAGAAGCGCTATCTTGAGACGCAACTGGAAAATTTGACCCGGCTGAATGAAAAGGGGATGTCCACCGACATCGAACTGGCCAAGGCCAAAACGGATCTGACCGTCAGCAGGATAGGGATGCAACTTGCTGACATGCAGATCGGCAAATCATTTATCAAGGCCCCTTTTTCAGGGGTGATTGTGACCACCCACATCCGGGTTCATGAATGGGTCTCAGGCGGACCTTTGGTGGATATGTATAACCCCGAGGCCCTGCGAATTGTGGCGGGTATCCCTTCTGAGATTGCGGTGACATTCAAGCCCGGAAGAGAGGATATCCTTTTTTTCCCCGACATCGGTCAGGAGGTGAAGGCCACATTCAAGGTGCTCTCCCCCCAAGTGGATGTCCGTAGCGGCACCATCAAGGTCTATTGGACCGTGAGCAAGGGAGAACTGAAAAAGGCGCGGCTTCTCCCCGGAATGAAAGGCGTTTTGAAACTCGGAGGGGATGAGGAAGACGGACTGTTGCAGGACCCGCTCGGAACAGATTAAGTGATCCCGTTCGCGAAAAAGCCCTTCGACAAGCTCAGGAAGCGCCCACTGCTTCCAGTTCCAATGATTGCCATCCCTGGCAGGGCGCGGGCGGGGGCAGGGAATCACACTTATGGACCCAGCACATAGAGCTTTCAACATAATCTTTGTCAGCTTGGAGTGCAAAGCCTTGGGATTCACGGATCTGTTCACGCACGACTCACAAAGCAGACTTTGCACTCCGGACAAGCTTTTTGACTCACTCACAAAGCAAGCTTTGCACTCCGGACAAGCTTTGCACTCCGGACAGTCTTTTTGACTCACAAAGCAAGCTTTGCACTCCGGACAATCTCTTTGTTGAACTCTATAGAACCAAGGAGTCTTGAATTTTGGAAGCCATCAGACAGTTACAACAGAAACCTGCTGTTCCACGACAGTCCGCGGCCAACACGATTCTGGCGCGGCTGATTCATCTATCGGTGGCCGCGCTCGGTGCGGACACGCCGGAAAATGCCGGCGGACTTATCGTCAACCAGGTTCATACGCTGGTCAAAAACGACAGGGCCATCCTTGTCCCTCTGAAGGGATCGAATCGGATTTTTGCCATCTCCGGCGATTTGGAGGTCTGCAAAGGGGAGGATCATCCCTATGCCCAAGCGGTGCATGAAGTCAGAACACACTTCCGAAAAGAGCGCAACCCCCAAGTGATCACGCAGAAGAGCCTGCCTGAGAAGGTCAGCATGCCCAATGTCCGGAAGGTTCTCGAATCGGTGGGAGGCACCACCATCCTCTGGTTTCCCCTGCTGATGGCCGGGAATCAGGAGAGCGGATTTGCCCTGTGGTTGGAACGCTGGAACAACAAAACTTGGGGCCCGGAGGAGATCAAGCTCCTCTCTCATGGGGCCATGTTTTTCGGCCATGCCCTGAGCGATCCCCGGACCAAACGAGAGGATGCGGAATCGAAGAAAAAGAAATGGTGGAAGAAACTCCTCTCATTTCCGGTCTTTATCCTGCTCGTCAGCCTGATTCCGATGAACGCCCGGATATCGTCGCCGGTTCAGGTGGTGCCGGACCACCCCTATTATCTGTTTGCCCCGCTCGGCGGAATTGTGGAGGAACTGGCGGTTCAACCTGGGGAGCGGGTCAAAAAGGGGGATCTGATTTTCCGATATGACACCCGAATCCTGGAAAAGCAGTTGGAGGAGGCCCAGCGCGGCGTGACGGTGGCGCTGACCGAGCTCGTCAAGCTCGAAGGTGCCGCGTATGGCGACCAAGGGGCCAGAGCCCAGATCCCGGTGCAAAAGCTTAAAATAGAGAGTGTGCAGGCCAACTTGGCCTTTATCCAGAAACAGCTGGCGCTCTCCGAAGTCAAATCCGGCGCGGACGGAGTGGTCATTCTGGATGATCCCGATGCGCTGATCGGGGCCTCCGTGGGCACCGGGCGGATGATCCTGCGCATCGCCGATCCGACCCGAACCAAGCTGAGACTTGATGTCCCCGTGACCGACGCGGGCTTATTCAAGAAAGGGGACCCGGTCTTCGCACGCATGGACGCAAATCCGTTGAAGACCTTTCGTGCCCGGGTGAAACACATCGGATTTGATGTGGTGATCTCATCCGGAGACAAAAGCACACCGGTACCGTCCATACGGGTGGAAGCCGAATGGGAAGAAAAGCCTCCGGTTCTCCCCGGACAACGGGGCCGGGCCAGCATACACGGAAAGAAGACCCGCCTCGGGCTGGTCTGGTTCAGAAGGGCACTGACGAAGTGGCGGAACCGGTTCGGGACGCTTGGAATATGAGACAATGAACACCCTGACAATGCCTGTTGAGATTCCATGGCACGAAAGCCCGTGGGAGCGGCATATTCATAAACAAAGAAAAAAGGTCAGGGTTCAAGGATAAGGAGCCATGGGTTAAGGACGGAACTGAAATCCATGACCCTGCCCTTAAATTGAAGGAGGTCATCGGATGAGAACCTTGGAGGCAAAATCGCATGAACACCCGGGCACAACCTCGGCCGCTTTCCTCAAAAAGACTGAAGCCGGGAAGGAGACTGTCTATCCCGAAAGTGACGGAAAGCCCATGGCAGACAACACGGAACAGTACAAATGGATCGTGCTGATCAAGGAGAATCTCGAAACCATGTTTGACAGCTCGCCCGATGTCTTTGTGGCCGCGGACCTGCTCTGGTATCCGGTGGAAGGGGACAGGAAAATCAGCGCGGCTCCCGATGTGATGGTGGCATTCGGCCGACCCAAGGGAAGGCGGGGCTCATACATCCAATGCAGGGAGGAGGACATCCCCCCCCAAGTTGTGTTCGAAATCCTCTCACCGTCAAACACAGAGAAGGAGATGAGAGAAAAGTTTGATTTTTATGACAAATACGGAGTCAGCGAGTATTATCTCTATGATCCCGGCCGCGTCACATTCAGCGGATGGATCCGAGCGGGAAAGAGACTTCGGCCCGTCAAAGATGTTCGGAGGTGGCGCAGTCCCGAATTGGAGACAACTTTCAAGCTCAAAAAAACAGGCCTGAGCATTTACGATCCCTCCGGACAGAAATTCACCACGTTTTCGGCAGTAAGCAGGAAAGCGGAGAAGGCAGAATCGGAGAGGGAACTGGAAAAGCAGCGGGCTGACAAAGAACGACAGCGGGCTGACAAAGAACAACTGCGGGCTGACAAAGAACAATCGGGGAGGGAACTGGAAAAGCAACGGGCTGAAAAAGAAAAGCAACGGGCTGAAAAAGAAAAGCAGCGGGCTGAAAAAGAAAAGCAACGGGCTGACAAAGAAAAGCAACGGGCTGATATGTTGGCCGCAAAGCTGAAATCGCTTGGAATCACTGAAGGATGAACCTGACAATTGAGAGGCTTATGGAACTGAACCAGCTACAATCCCTTATCACAGCCTATCACCAGGGCCAGCCCGAGACCATGCAGGAGACGGAGCCGGCCCTCCGGACGGAGCGGAACGCCCTGACCCGTGAGTTTCTTGACATGCCCGACGAAGCGGTCAAAGTGTCTTATGACGGTGACCCGGGGAAGCGCTTTCACCTGTTGCGAAAAGCCGGTCTCCAAGTCCTGGCACGGGACGCGGCCGAGACGCGGCTGGCCGGAGAGATATTGCAGAGATGGGAACAGAGCCGATCCCCCGCCGCGCTGCTCGCGGCCATGGTCATGCTTTGGCCCCGGGAACTCCCCCTGCCCCGTCATTTCACGGAGATCACCGAATGGTTGCGGCAAGACTATGCCGATTTTCTGCTCACCTCGCCGGGAGTCTTCAGCCGGATCGGGGAGGCGGACCAATACGCGACCTACTTCGCGGCCATGGTCGATCTCTTCCATCGCTCCCTGATATTCGACGAAGCCTTTGCCGGTGCCGAGGATATCCGCAACCGCTTTGTGCAACAGGCGAATTTCATCCAGTTCTATTTCAACGAGAAGAACCTCCGTCGGACCTACCGCCAGAGAGCCGATATCATGGAATCCTGGGCGTTGAGACAGCACGCGCCCCTGGCCCATCTCTTTCCGCTGAGACGATCCCGGGGGGAGAAGATAAAGGTCGGGATCCTCTCCGCACACTTCACGCCCCAGACAGAGATATATCTGATGCTCTCCTACTTTGACAAGATCCCCCGGGAACAGTGCCATGTCACCCTCTACTCCCTGCGCCGCACGGACCATCCCCTTGAGGAATACTGCCGGACCCGGGTGGATCAGTTTGTTCTCCTGCCCGAGGGCGGGTACCCCCAGCGGGCCGACCGAATCCGCGCAGATGACCTCGACATCCTGCTGATCGGGACCAACACCTCCGCGGTGACCAATCCGATAGCGATCTTGGCGATGTTCCGCATGGCCAGACGCCATGTCATCGTGGAGAATTCGCCAGTCTCCACCGGGTTCACCCATACCGACTATTATCTCTCCTCCGAGTTCAACGAGCCGGACGAGAATGCACAGGCGCAGTACACCGAGCGGCTTTACCGGGTGCCGGGGATGCTCAATTATTATGCGTATCATATGGACAAGGATCCGCGCACGGTCAACATCACCCGTGAGCAGTTGACGATTCCGGCGGATGCGGTGGTCTGTTTTTCAGGGGCCAATTTCTTCAAAATCCTGCCGGACCTCTCGAATGTGTGGGCCTGGATATTCAGCCAAGTTCAGCACGCGTATTTGGTGCTGATGCCCTTTAATCCGAATTGGACCAAACAGTACCTCTCAATTCCCTTCATCAACCGCCTTCGGAGCCAGATGGAGACTGCCGGGGTGGACTTTGTCAACCGGGTGCGGATTCTGAACCGAGTGCCGACCCGGGCCGATGTCCATTCGATCATGGGATTGTGCGACATTTATTTGGACAGTTTCCCCTACGCGGGCGCGTGTTCCCTGATCGATCCCCTGTTGGTGGGGCTTCCCATCGTGTGCCGAGCTGGCGGGACCATGCGGGGCCGCTTGGCCGAGGCGATGCTCAGAGGGGCGGGACTCGAGGAGATGATCGTGCCGGACGCGGGGGCGTATGTGGAGCGGGCGGTGGCTCTGGCCCGGGAGCCCGAGTTGCGGGAACAGGCCCGCGCACACATCCGGGACGCGATCTCCGGTTATAATCCCTTCTTTGACACCGGATCCTGCGGGGTCAAGGTGGCGGCCGCATTTACGGAGATGACGGACCGTCTGCGCCGGGGCGAGATGCGCCTGCTCCGTCAGCCCTTGACCACTCTCAAGGATGAGATTGCCTCGCTCTCCATCCGATTGAGCAGAGAGGGGAACCTCTTTTTTCAGAATCTCAACGGCACGGAGCTGGCAAGACTGCTCCTCGTCCCCTATTTTCAGTCATTGGGGAATCGTGAGGGGATGCCCCGTCTCGTGGATGTGGGCCCAGGGAACGGCCAGTTTGCGATGATGTTTCTCAATGCTGGCTGGCGTGTGGATCTGTTTGAGACAAACCCGGCGTACCATGCCCCACTGGATGCCTTGGCCCGGCAGGTTCCCGGACGGGTGCGGCGCTTTTCCAAGTTTGAGGCGAGGAACCTGGAGACCGGAACAGACCCGGGGGAGCTTCCCGCGGAAATGATCCGGATCGGAAGCGGAGAAGAAGAGGATATCAACACGCTCCTGACCCACGACTTCAAGGACCACCCCCCAAAACTGATTCTCCTCGACGCCAGTTCCAAGTCTCCAATTTCCAATTCCACGCATCACGCATCACGCTTCACGCATCACGCATCACGCTTCAGCTATGACACCTCCCCCACCAATGAAGACCGTCTCACAGATATCCGTTTCGATGATCGTCTGACGAATCAGGATGGCGAGGGGAACCAGACCTTCATCCTTTTCCGAGAGGATGACCCCCTCTTTCTCGTCACCCTGCTCCGCCTGCTGGACGGATTTTTGCCGGGGAATTCAAGGACGATGTCGAATTTATGAGAAGAAATTCAGCCCATACAGAAAGAAACCCGGCTTTCTCTTGCAAATGGGGAGTCGGCCCGTTTGGGAAAAAGCCGGGTTTCTCGCCCATACAGAAGGAAACCCGGCTTTCTCTTGCAAATGGGGAATCGGCCCGTTTGGGAAAAAGCCGGGTTTCTCGCCCACA
>JAOZRQ010000846.1 GCA_029940115.1 Desulfobacterales bacterium | reverse complement strand
TCGTGACATTGTCATAAACAGGCTCACCCGCTCGGATGGTGTAAAGATGTTTCGACAAGATGATTCCCTGTTCGATCAGCATCTTATCCTCATGGTGAAACGCCGGTCCTCCTTTTCCGCAACAGGTCCCACAGCGAACACATTCTGAAATCGGCTCTCTTTCCATCGTCACTCCCCATCTGTCAATCCGGCTCCCCATTCCCGCCAGACGCCTCCTGTCAGGAGATGAAATGGCTTGTATTTTGTCTTGTAGGACATTTTGCGGTTCTCCTTTATCCAAAACCCGATCTGATGCCATCTTTTCCCCAATTTCTTGCAGAGTTCCAGTTCTTTGAGCATGGAGAACACCCCGGGGCTGCGCGATGAATAATCGGGGTCAAACGCGAAGTAAACGCTGCTCAAAGCGTTCGGCAACACATCTATCCATCCGATTCCCATCAGTTGGTCTCCCACATAATACCGCATCATCTCTGTGGGAACGGGTGATTCGATCAGAAAGCGCGTGTAATCTTCCTTCTTCTCAACAGAATCATGCCGTCTCGCACAATACTTCTGATATAGGGAAAACCCTTCCGGCTCAAACGCGACCCGATGCCGGAACACCCTCACCTCCCGGTTTTTCCTCAGAACCCTGCGCTGAGACTTGGAAGGCGTGAACCGTTGAACATCCACTCGGATGGGAATGCAGGCACGGCATGCAGGACATAGGTTCTGATAAAAGTAAATGCCGCTCCGACGGAATCCCTCATTGATGATCGCCTCATAGATCTCGGGGGGCATGGTTCCAACAGAAAACGCATAGGTAAAGGACTGCTGGTCCTTTAAATAGAGACACGGCGACTGCGAAAAAAAGTTGTCGTTTATATCTAATTGTTCTATCATTGGGCTATGGGCTATCGGCTATCGGCTATCGGCTGTGTAAGGGCTTTCCCAGCGCGCTCGGTGCGGTTGATGAAAAGCGTTTCAGAACGGCATTGATCCAAGGTTTGTCTTTGGCCCAGTTCAGCACCGATTCCTTCTGTGCCAGATGCATGAGCAGAAGCGTAAAGATCATCAGGGGAAACGGTGCGACCTGAAAGACCTGCGCGGGGACCGAAGGGAGCCATCCTTGGAAATATATCCCGATCACCTGCAAAAAGGAGAAAAGATAGGCCCCGGCAGCCACCTTCAAGGGGTCCCAGCCACCGAAGATGACGATGGCGAGTGCAATCCAGCCGGTCCCCTCAGCGCCTTGGGGCCGTCCCCATCCCGCCAGCCCAACCAAAAATCCGCCGCAGATCGCATGGAAAAACTGCACCTTCCGCGGATCGGTCCCCCTGGCGTAAGCGGCTTCGGGATGCTCTCCCACCGCCCGGAGTTCAAGGCCCATCGGGGTATGATACATATACCACCAGCAGAGACCGATCAGCAACAGACTGAAGTAAACCAAGAGGGTATGAGTGAAGAACACCTCTCCGAGAAAGGGGATATCCTTCAAAAGCGGAACCGGGAGCGGTGCCACTTGGGGACCTTGGATCCGAGAATACGAGTTCCCCAAGAAATAGGCCAAGTCACGGGTCATCAGTGTCAGGACAAAGCCGACCGCGACCTGAGATTGTCTGAGATAAACGCCAAAGACCGCGACAACGCCTGCGATCACAGCACCCACTGCCGCGCCGGACAGAAATCCGAGGAGAAGACTCTCCGTCTGAAAGGCAATGGCAAACGCGGCCATCGCGCTCAATAGAATGGAACCGTCCAAGGAAAGGTTGATCAGCCCGGCCTTCTCCGTGATCGTCTCACCCAGTGCGGCCAAGACAATCGGCGCGGCCCCGGCAACGACACTGACAAACAGAATGGTCAGATTCAATTCATTCATAAGGTGTAAGCTCAAAGCTGTAAGGTGTAAGCTCGAAGCTGTAAGCTCGAAGTTGTAAGCTCGAAGTTGTAAGCTCGAAGCTGTGAGCTCGAAGCTGTGAGCTCGAAGCTGTGAGCTCGAAG
>JAOZRQ010000845.1 GCA_029940115.1 Desulfobacterales bacterium | reverse complement strand
TCCTGAATCTTTCCGAGCAGGGAGAGGAACGCGGGACATTCCCAGTCTGGGGCCCCCTTATCTCTGACGGACACTGGGCCTTTGCCGCGTTTGCCTGTCTGGCCTCATGCGAGACAATGCCATCCGTGGCCTTCTTTGAGGAACCGGAGTCCCATCTGCACCCGCACAGACTCCCTCTGGTTCACGAACTTTTCAGGACCATGTCGGAAAGAGAAGGGAACCCCTGTCAGATCATGCTCTCGACCCATTCGCCCCACTTTCTTGACCTGTTCAAGGAAACTCCGGACTCGGTGATATTGCTGAATCAGGGGACATGCAGAAGACTCACCGAGATTGAGAACCATGAAAAAATGCTCTCCCTCTGTCCGCTCGGAGATCTCTGGCATTCGAATGTCCTGAGATGGGGGAATCCGTGACAGACGTGATTCCGTATGACAGATCCCTGAAAGTCATTGTCATGGCAGACGGTGACACAGATTATCTGTTTTTGGAAAAAGCAGTCAGAGATGATCCGGACCTGGCCAAGTTGCCCCTTTCCTTTCTCCGGCCTGAGGAAGTCAGACTGGTTAGACGAACAGGAGGCGGTCACAGAGGACTGCTGAGAGATGCGACAACAGCCGCGATGCATGCGGCAAACGGATTTGCGGATGCCGTGCTGGTTCTTGCTGACAATGACGGAGACGACCGGTTCGCATTTCCGCATGATCGGCATTGCGGAGATTGTCGTGAATGTGAGGCATGGGAATCCCTCGAAAAAGTGACATGGGGAGAATTCGGAAAGGGCGCGGCAATCCTTTTCCAAGCCGTGGAGACGCTGCTTCTTTCTGCGAAGGCCGGCTTCACTCCTCAGATTGAAGAATCGCTTTATTCAGCGGAACTAAAGACCAGACTTTACGGACGGCAGATTCATGACAGCGCTGAAATGTACGCCGCTTTCAGGGAAATATTGGAAAACACCGATGTGAACAAAATCAGGGCCAGATCATACCCTCGTATGAAGAAAGTCATGGCTGACCTTGGAACTAACTCCGCTTGCCAAGCGCAAAAATGATCTGACGTCATCCGACATTTCAGAGGTGAGAAAGGCGCCTTTTGTCAGATCAGCATTCCGATCCATGTCCGCGGAAATTATGGAGGCCAAAGCTCGCGGTTCAGCAGTAGTTCTGATGATGGGCGCGCATGTCATCCGATCCGGTGTGCAAAGATACCTGATTGATCTGATGGAAAAAGGATACATTTCCTGCATTGCCACCAACGGGGCTGGGGCAATCCATGATTTCGAGTTCGCCCTGATCGGGGCCACCACAGAGAGCGTCGCGCATTATATAAAAGACGGCCGTTTCGGATTGTGGCGGGAGACCGGCCGAATCAATGACATTGTCTCGGAAGCGGCAAAAGAACATGAGGGCCTTGGGGAAGCCGTGGGCCGGGTGATTGAGGAAGAACGCTTTCCCCACCGTGACATCAGCGTGTTTGCGGCCGGATACCGGCTGGATATTCCTGTAACCGTGCATGCGGGCATCGGATATGATATCCTGCATGAATTCCCCAACTGCAACGGGGCCGCTTACGGCGCAACCAGTCACACCGATTTTCTCAGATTTGCCAAGGTGCTCGAATCACTGGAAGGGGGTGCTGATGAATTTTGGCAGCGCGGTCATGGGACCGGAAGTTTTCCTGAAGGCCCTGTCAATGGTCAGGAATGTGGCTAGGCAGGAGGGCCGTCAGATCTGTCACTTTACCACACTGGTCTGTGATCTCCCGGATCTTCCGGAGAATTACCGCGAGGAGGCATCCAAGGAGAATCCCCATTATTATTTCCGCCCGTGGAAGACCCTGTTGGTCAGAACAGTGGCAGACGGCGGTGAAAGTTTTTATGTGAAAGGACCCCATGCTGAAACCGTACCGGGGTTATGGACGGCGATCAATGAGCTGCAAACATGCCACGCCAGTCAGTTTCGGAAAGGAGTGGGAAGGGAGTG
>JAOZRQ010000844.1 GCA_029940115.1 Desulfobacterales bacterium | reverse complement strand
CCTCTGCTCCCGCCGGATTGACAAATCCGGCGGCAACCCGAGTTGATCTCCTCTGGATATCCTCTGCTCCCGCGGGATTGACAAATCCGGCGGCAACCCGAGCCGATATCCTCTGCTCCCGCGGGATCTCCTCTGCTCCCGCGGGATTGACAAATCCGGCGGCAACCCGAGCCGATCTCCTCTGCTCCCGCCGGATTGACAAATCCGGCGGCAACCCGAGCCGATCAAGGAAGGATGAATTTACAAATTGATATACTCGTCAAAAAGGTTTCCGGGATTAAAAAACTGCGTAATCCATAAAGATTTTCAAAAAATCTGATGTCCAGAATCGGTGGTTCTGAAATTTTCACGTCGGTAACGGCAGATATTCGGTGCATCGTGTCTCCTTCCGCCGGGTTGACAAACCCGGTGGTCAGTCCACAGACAGGATAGCGAAGGCCATCTCTGTCGTATATATATCAAGAAATAAATTTATAAGCAAACAATTTGAGTGTAATCCAAATCGAACAATGCCAAAAAAATCCGGCACCCTTACATTTTGCGTGAAAAGTGGTTTGCACTTTTCAGATGGAAAAAGTTTGTGGTTCCGCCTTTGGGCGGAACTGCAAACTCCTCAGCTTGAAAAAGTGTAAAGCCATGAATGAAGGATGCCAAAAATCCGAATGGGGGTTTTATCTTGCCGCATCATTAAAGTTTTCCCCAAAAAATAAATATCCCTGAGCTTGACAACCTGTTGCCCTGCATCATATTACTTACTTAGATACACAGAAAATCAGGCAAGACAGTGGATGGGCTTCACAGAGGATGCCAGCACTTTTGGCAACAATCTTGCCGCATCATTAAAGTTTTCCCCAAAAAAAAAGATCCCTGAGCTTGACAACCTGCTGCCCTGCATTATCTTATTCAGCTGTGTACAGGACAAAAAAATGATTTGAGGAAGGAAACCCGGCTTCTTCTTGCAGTTGGAGAATCGGCCCGTTTGGAAAAAAGCCGGGTTTCTCGCCCATTCCCGAATTTTTGTCCTGTACACAGCTTATTCAGATAAGATGAACATGGGTGCATTCCCAAAGTGACGATCTTAAATCTTGCTCCTGTTCATGCCCTCATCGCTTCCGAGCTGGATAGGGCGCATTCGCAAATGGGGGAGTCTCGGACAGTTGTGCTGATCCTCGACAACTTTGGGAATGAACCCGTTTCAACGAACAAAAAAAGGTCATAAGTTTGTCACAGAAAGAGTTTAATATATGTTTTTGACAGAAATTATACTTGCCACCACTGCTGTGTATATCGGAAAAAAGGTATATGCTGCAAGAAATGATAAGAAAAAACCACGAAAAGTTTTGTCCGCTGCAACTCAGACGGGCAAACCAGCTGAGGGTTCATTATCTCCGGCCATTCATGAAAATGAAGTCAGTGAAAAGGAAAAACAGATTGATTATCACCTCAAGGTTTCTTCTGCCTCTTTGGGATTGACAGCTGCAACCACTTTATTTTATCCGGCTTTGGCACCTCTAAGCCTACTTTCTATTGTTTACAGTGCTTTCCCCTTTTTTGAAGCGGGATTCAGCGCTTTTTTCAAAAGATGGCGGATAGAAGCAAGTCTCCTTGATGTCATTCTCATAACTGGAATGTTGGCTAATGGCTATTTGTTTGTTTCGGCTGCAACCACATGGCTCCTTTCCCTTAGTGAAAAGTTGCTCATCAAGACAGAAAATGACTCACATAAGAAGTTGGTTGACATCTTTGGTGAACAAATCCGTACTGTATGGATACAGCTGGATGGCGTTGAGGTGCAAATCTCTTTTGACGCATTGAAAGTGGGTGATGTCGTGGTGGTAAACGCGGGTGAGGTCATTCCGGTGGAGCCATGAGGCACATGCGCTGAATGTCGGCAACTGTCGGGGGCCACAAAGTGTTCTCCCATTGCGGCTCCGGCCCGCAAATGCGGGCACTGGCATGATTCGCATGTCAATGCCCCCCGAAGGCGG
>JAOZRQ010000031.1:9297-24344 GCA_029940115.1 Desulfobacterales bacterium | reverse complement strand
ACCCGGCTTTTTCCCAAACAGGCGGAATCCCCAACTGCGAGAAAAAGCCGGGTTTTTTTCCTCAATCATGAGGACCAGTCTGGGGGGACAGCCTGCCGGAACATGCCTGGGACATGGGAGCCGGATTTGGCAATCCGGCGTGAACGGACACAGGGGGTTGCCCCGCCGGATTTGGCAATCCGGCGGGAGCGGACACAACTTCACATATCCTGCCGCATTTCGCACACCAGCAGGATCAGAAAAGGCGTATGGAAAAGCAAATGTTGCATTCAACGGACATTCCCAACCGAATCGATCCGTGGGGACAGGCCGTTTATGTCCAGTTCCGGGAAGAGATTGACCCGTTTGCCGCGAGTCAACACTTTCGTCCGTTGAACAGGGCGTATGACGGTGACAATACCTTCTGGTCCGTTCCTTCCCCCGAACCTGACCTGGATGATGCATTTTGGGAACTGCTCCTTGCCCATCTGACGGCGGAAAAGGTCGAAGCGGCCATCGGGGCGCTGGCTCAGGCCATATCTTCCCATGAGCCTGACGGGAAAAAACTGGTCTTCGCGGCGATTCTCAGGGCAGGCGTTCCCATTGCTGATTGGCTCTGCCGTCTGATTCCGGGGGCTGTGTCGGTCTCCCTCTCCTTGTTTGTGGGCCTCGGCATTGACCAAGCCGCAATGAGACACCTTGGGGAAAGCCATCCGGACCGGAAAATCATCTTTGTGGATGGATGGACGGGCCGGGGAGGGGTTGCCCGGGAGATTGCAAAGCTGAATGCGGGGCCCCTCGCCGTGCTCAATGATCCGTGGGGGTGGGCTGATTTTTCAGGGTGTCAGGCAGACATCTTCTGCCCCAGCGCCTGCTTTACCGGCGCGGGGATGATGGGCTTTTCCAGGACCTTTTTTGTGGATTCCGAAAGCCTCTTTGCCGCGTATCGCTTTCCCCGGAGACACTGCCGGTATGACGTGGTGAAGGCTTGGCAGAATCTCTGCCCCACGGAATCTCAGGGCCGGAACTTCTCAGAAAACCGGGCACGCCAAGAGAAAAGCCCCTTTTTCAGGGAGACCCATTTACGGCTTCACAGCAATGAAGTCTGCCGTGCCTTGATCAATGCCGATCCAGATACGATCCATTTTCTCGATGACACGGTCTATGTCAGGGAACATTACCCCCTTCTGCTTGCCTTGGCGGACATCCGGAAGGTGAGGATCGTCTATGATGCCAGACCCCTCGAGGATTACAAAACCCGTGTGGCCTGTTCGTTTAAGGGGCAAGGGGCGAGCCGCGAGAAGATGGAGAATGCCCTTGACTTTTGAGTTTCAAATGAGGATGGAGAGAATGCCTTCGACTTTTGAGTTTCAAGTTTCAAGTTCCGAGCATCACGCATCACGCATCACGCATCACGCATCACGCACCACGCATCAAGTCCTCGTGACGGACTTGGATGACACGCTGTTGCATCCTGAACCGGAGGCAATTCGGGTATGGGGGAGATCGGGCCATCGTTATCTGAGCCGGGGAGCGGCCATTCTTCTCTCTGAACTCAGCCGCATGTTGCCGGTGGTCATCGCCACCGGCCGCAATGCGATTAGCGTCCAAAGGATGGTGGAACAACTTGGTGAGGTGAATTTTCATGGCTTTGTCCTCGAAAACGGGCTGGTCACAAGGAGGGAACTTGATAATGGCCAAATGGCAGCAGATGACGAATGGGATGAGGTGGCCCGTCTGCTTCCCGATTGGGAGCGGGTGGTCGGCTATGAAAACTGCCTGTGCATGATCTCTCCGCCCGCTGTGCCTCATCCCCGGGCAATGATGGAAGATGCGCTTCGCCGTGTGGACAAACGAGGGTGTGTGCTGTATCAGGAGCGTCATAAGACATTTGTCTATCCTCATGCCCCCAGCAAGTTGTCCGGGATCCGTGCATTGGATATGGACCCGCTCATTGTCGTCGGAGATGAATTGAATGATCTGGACATGCTCGAAGTGGCTTTCCACTCGGGGACATTGAGCACCGCACATGAAGCGGTGAGGCAATGCGTCCGTCGGAAAAATGGCTACTGCTCCCCCCTTGCCTCCCATGCGGCCACGGAAGACCTGCTGGCATGGGCGATGAAGGTGAGGGATGAGGGGTGAGGGATGAAGGGTGAAGGATGAGGGATGAAGGATGAAGAAAATCGCTTTGTTTATTCTCAGCAGATCTGAAAGTTTGATGACAAGGAAACCCGATTTCAGCCCCCCGACAAGCTTGTCCCCCGATCAAAGCTTGCCCCCGACATCTTTTATTGGGGGACGTCGGGGGCAAGCTTTTATCGGAAAAGATGTCGGGGGAAAGCTTCAGGGGACTGGGCGATCCGGTTTATATGCTTGTCCCCGACATCCCCCGATCAAAGCTTGCCCCCGACGTCTTTTATTGGGGGACGTCGGGGGCAAGCTTGTCCCCGACAAAAGGCTTGCCCCCGACGGCTTTAATCGGGGGCCTGTCCCCGACGTTTTTTGTCGGGGACGTCGGGGACAGGTGTCGGGGAACGCGACACAGTGCCAGAAACCGGGTTTCTTGGCTCTACTGATCCTGAGTGTCGTATGCACGGTATGGGGCTGTGCCACCATTGTGGACCAGCAGGTCCTGGACGAGCCAAGTGCCAGCTTCGAAGGGGTGCATGTCACCTACCGATCTCTGTTCGAACCGTCCCCGGTGTTCCACTTCAAGGTGGTGAACCCCAACCCGGTGGGCATGAAAATCAGAAACATCACATATGATCTCAATGTCAACGGCAAAAAGTTCATCAAAGGGGTCACGGACAAGGGAATGATTTATTTGAAGCCGGTGGGATCGGATGAACTGAGTCTCTCCGTCACCTTCAACTGCATGGACGTGTTCGAGCCCGCCACCTTCATCCGATCAGACAAGGTGGCCTACGAGCTGACTGGAACCATAGGCGTCGGTTCTTTTGCGGTTCCCTATCAGACAAAAGGGGAAGTGAGGCTCCCCAAATTGCCGGAGATATTCTTGAAACATGTTGACATCTCCGATTTTTCCCTTACCCGACCCTTTACCGTGATATTCATCGTTTGCATCGAAAACACCTGTCCCTGTCCGGTGGTGTTTGACACCCTCTATTATCGCATGGAAATCGGCGGGCAGGAATTCGCCAACGGGCACCTCCGACATTTTTCTCCGGTGAGTGCGAACGGAATGATCACGCTGAGGATTCCCTCAACCGTCACCTCCTCTGAGATCAATTGGGCTGAGAACAACCTTCTGACAGACGACTTGACTGAATATGAACTATCAGGGGAGATGAGCTTTTACATCCCGAGAATCGGGGAACGGCGGTTCCCTTTTCACAAGCAGGGGAGCGCCCCTTTTTACAGTCACTGAGAGAAAGTTTGGAGTTCCGCCCCGATAAGTACCCGTTCAAAAGTTTTTGCATCAGAGATCTCCGATCTTTGAAAAATGTTGAAGGTTTTATATACAAAAACTTATGGTTAGGCACTTAGAAGACGTCGAGGGCATGCTTTAGGCGGTCAAAATCAATCTCCCCCACTCCCAGCACGGTCTGCACGAACCGTTGCAAATTTTCGACTGGTGCGCCGGCTTCCGAAAGTTGCCCGGTGGTCTCTGATCGCAGATCGTTCTGTCCATGCGGATCAAACAGCCTCAGAAACCGCCGTATCCCCAATGTGTAACATACCTGATACCCCGGGTTCAAAGGGTACTTCCGTGCCGAAGCCACGGCTTGTCTCATCGGGATGCCGGTCTCACTCAGGAGACGGGCGGCCCCGGGGATGTCGAGGGTTCCCGTCTGAAGCCCCAGATCCGCCTTGCCTCTGATGGCCCGCCAAAGCCTGCGTCTCGCCAAGAGCAGACGATCTCCGGGCTTGGAAAAGTATCCGGTCAGGCGCATGAGTTCTTCGGCAAAGCAGGCCCATCCCTCATAAAAGATCGGCTGCTCCACCACGCGACGGAACGGGGAGTCGAGACGCCAGCGGGAGACATCTAACAGGTGATGCCCGGGCCACGTCTCATGGGAAGCGAGCATCCTGTATTCACGATGGCATGACTGTCTTGCCTCCTCCGGGTCATGGGCATTGATGACGTGGAACACGCCGCCGGCCGGGGGATGTCCGGGAGGAATGCTGTAGCTGGACGCGGTGCGGATCGCGGAGAGAAACGCGGGAACCGGCGCCACCCGGACCGGACAGGAGGAGAGCAGTTCCGATGAAATCAGCCCCTTGTTCAGACAATGGTCCGCCAATCGGTTGATCTCATCCCGGTAAAGTCCGATCAGTCCGTCTGCTCCCATCTCAGGCAAGGGGATCCGTTCGATTGCCTCCCACGCGTCCGTGTCGAGAATCTCCCGCATCTCCGCAATTTCCCGATCAAGTTCATGGGCCACGGCCTCAATATCCATTCCGGAATGGATATGAAAGCGAAAAATACGTCCCACAAGTTCCCGGGAAAGAAGAAAGTCTTCGCGAGTGGAGACCCTTTGGATGGCGTCTTCAAATCGCCCCAAGGCTGCCAAGGCGGGAGCGATGCCGGCCACGGTTTTTTCCAAGGAAAGCAGATACGCTTTGGTGTCGGAAAGCATTTCCAAGCCGATCTCTTTGAACAGAATCGGGATCCGGTCCAGATTGAAGCCGGCCTGATTCAGAAACGCAGGCAGGGAGCGGATCCTTTCATACTTTGCCTCGGGATTTTCCGAGGTGAGCGCCTCGGCCAGTCCGATGCAGGCGATCATCAGGTAAAAGGAGGGCTGGGTCTGCCAAGTCCTGACCTCGGCCAACTGCTCCCGAAGCGTACGAGCAAGCTTCTGAAAAAGCAGGATATCGGTCTGCGTCTCCGAATCTGCGAGATGCGACGGATATAGCCGAGCTTCCCACGCGGAGAGACGGCTCACCGCTTCGGCAACGCTCTGCTGGGAAAACCGATCCCATACGCCCCATTGAGGGTCGGAAAGCCGGACCTGGGGAAAATGGAAGAACTCATCCGAGGCGCATGCAACAGGGAAGTTGCGACCAAGGAAGTCACACATTTCGGAAGCAATCGCCTCATAAGATGCCAGATGAGGTGGTTCTCTCGATTCTCTCGAATTCATGTTTGATCCTTCGTTCCAACAGTTTGTAGTTCCGCCTTCAGGCGGTGTGGCACCGCCGAGAGGCGGAACTGCAAACTGAGGTCATTTGCAGGATCTGAGCATAAGAATCAGCTCATTCAGCTTTTCAACCAGATCTTTGAACTCATCCCCTTTTCTTGTCATGATGAGATCCACATCCTCACCCTGAATCAGTTTGTCAAGCTTCTGCTCCATATTATAGATGGGGCCGGCGATTCGATGGGTAAGAATCACGCAGGAGATTATGAGAAGGGGGATCAGGAGAATACTGTATCCACTTAGTCTCACAAGAATCTGGGTCTGGAGCTGATTGACCAAGGTGTACGGAACATAAGCCGTGACAAGCGGCCATATGGTGGCATACACCAACAATCCAGTCAAAATGGAAGATAGCAGCACGATAAAAAGATATTTGAGGGTTATTCTCAACTGCATCTTTTGGTTGATCAGATAATTGCTGATTTTCCTTGCCATGAGATGATCTGCCTTTTTGTTTGTAAATCAAAACTTCAAGTTTCAAATTTCAATAGCCCCATGATTTCATCAAAGACCCTGTCCACCGACAGTTGCTCCAGGCAATCGCAGACCTTGCTCCCGCCGCAACCATCCAAGTTGCAGGGGCGGCATGAGACCTTCTCGGCAATGACCCGCCCGCCGGGGTTGCGCCATGGTCCCCAAGCATCTTCCGATGAGGGGCCGAAGATGGCCGCGACTGGCACCTTCAACGCGCTGGCAATGTGCATGGGCAGGGAGTCCACGCAGACGAGGCAGGCGCAGGACTGGATGGCGGCCCCGAGTTCTTTCAGGGAGAGTCTGCCCCCGAGATTGAGCACCGGCATGTCAGGAATTTTCGACAGCATCTGCCCGATCATCGCCATCTCATCCGGATCCGGCGCGGAAGAGAGGGCCATCTTCAACCCCTGCTCATGCAACCGACACATGAGTCTGACAAATTTGTCAGAGGGCCAGCTTTTGAACATCCAGCGGGATGTGGGGTGGATGAGGATGAATTTCCCCTCTTGAAGCCCTGCATTCTGAAGGTGAGTCTGAATGGTCTTTCGGGCATCCTCCGGGATATGGAAAAAGAGTTCCCGTTCTTGAGCAGATGGGAAAATCCCGACTCTTCGCAACGCGTCAAGATTCTGTTCCACCATATGCCGGGGGTTTCTGGAATCTTTGACAAGGTGGGTGAATATGTTGCGTTTGAGTCTCCCCTGCTGATGGGGCTTCACGCCAACGCGAAGCCTCGCGTCTGAGAACAGGCAGACAAAGGCCCCTCTGTCCCCCTCGGTCAAATTGATGATCAGATCGTGACCCTGTTCCCGTATCTTCCGGATCAGCCTGACTTCCTCCCATGCTCTCTGCGAGAAGGAGAGGGACTTCCAGTCTTTGTCGTACAGAAGAAAGCCATTGATGGCCGGATGTCCATCGAGTATGGGAAGGGTCTCCCTATAGACATACGCGAATATCTCCGCTTGGGGGAGTCTGCTCTTCAACACACTGAATAGCGGCGACGTGAGCAGGACATCTCCATGGTGGCGCAACTTGATCACCAACACCCGTCCGACCCTGCTCAGGTCAGGATAGTTGCCATAAGTTGTCATCTTGATCTTTCAAACGCCTGTCATTCCTGCGGGGTTTGGATTTGCCAATCGTTCGACGACTCGACTGAGCTCGCCGAAATCTGAGCTCACGCCGAAGTCCAAAACCGAGCATGATCGGGTTTTCAAGTTTCAGGTGCAAAGATAAGGGAAATCGGCTTTCCCGTGCGATTGGCGAGGCACATGGCGATCAGCTCGTCGTCATGATTCGTGACCCGGATGTCATAACTCGCTCTCTTTCTGGTTCGGAACCCTTCACGTCTCACGCCTCACGTCCCACGCCTCACGCCTCACGGTTACTTTATCCAACGCGGTCTTGCACACATTCCGAACTTCCTTGTTTTTGTCCGCAAGGCCCTTCACAAGATACGGGACCGCCTTGATTGCCGCCGGTCCGATGTTGCCTATGATCTGTGCCGCGGACCGGCGGACAAACCACTGGCTGTCTCCCAACGCCTCTGCCACACGGGGCACCGCCTCACACGCGCCCTTGCTGGCGGCCCAGTGGGGTTCCATTTTCTTCAGAAGCTGGTTCGCCACATTCACGACATCCTTGTTCGGATCCACGAGGGCCTCAACAAGATGACGAACCACCGGTGGTCCGATCTCTGTCAGGGCATCCCCCGGCATGCCGCAGGGGAATCCCACATCAGCCCCGGCCATGGCTTTCACGAAAAGCGGAATGGTGGTGAGTGTGCTCTCATGCGCCTGCCAATTCGGGTCGATTCTTCCGAGGGACTGGGCGGCCTCGTTGCGAAGCTTCCCGTCGTTGTCCGCCAATGCTCTCATTAGATTCGGGATCGCCTCTTCCGCGGCGGGACCGATCTCTCCCAGCGATTCGGCGGCCTTGGTCCGTGCCTCTCCCGTGCCATTGGTCAGCATGCTCATCAGACGGGCGACCTCACTGCGAGCCTCGGGTGTGACCGCCTCCTCCTCTTCCGGGGCATAAGGGCTGTTTTTCAGGAGTACCTTGTCGAGCGCGGCCTTGATGGCATCCCGGGACTTCTTGTTGCTGTCCGCCAAAGCCTTCACAAGATGGGGAACCGCCTCCCTTGCGGCCGGTCCGACTTTTCCCAAGATTTCGGCAGCGGCCCGGCGGACAAACCATTGGTTGCTCTGAAGGCCTTTGGCGACGCGGGGAACGGATCGGACCGCACCTTCGTTCAGGGGCCATCGGGGATCAATCCGCTTCAATGCTTGGGCCGCGGTGTTGAACACATCCTTGTTCCCTTCCACCAAGGCCTCCACCAGCGGCTGGATGGTCCCCGGCCCGATATCCACCAAGGCCTCGGCCGCCGCGCCGCACTCATCCGGCGCGGCCGTGCCCTGCCTCAGCGCGTCCATGAAGTACGGAATCGCGTTCATCGCGCTGTCGCTCTGCCGCCACTCTGGGGAGATTTTTCCCAAGGCTTGGGATGCCAGTGTGCGGACCTCCTTGTTCTGATTGCCGAGCGCGTTGATCAGATGGGGGACTGCGGCCTCCTCGGCCAACTGCCCCATTTCCCCTAGTGCCTTGATGGCGAGACTGCGGACGTCGGTGTCTGCCAGCAGCCTCGCCAAATGTGGGGCCGCGGCCGGCCCGATCTCCCCCAAGGCCCTGACGGCTGATGTGCGGGCCTCCTCGTCGGTCTGATCCAAGTCCTTTACGAACTGCGTGATCTGCTGGTACGCGCCTTCGGTCTCCTGCCAGTTCGAATCAATTTTCTCCAATGCCCCGACCGCGGCATGGCGGACATGCTCATCCTCATTCACCAATATCCTCACCAAGTCCGGAATCGCCACGGATCCGATTCTTCCCATGGTCTGTGCGGCGGCTCTCAGGACATCACTGTCTGTGAAGACCTTCACCAGATCAGGGACCGCACTCTCAGCCGCGGGGCCGAATTCTCCCAATACCTCGGCGGCCTCGATGCGTGTGCCGATGTCATCACTCTTGAGGAGTCCCATTAGTTTGGGGACCGCGTCACGGGCGCTGTCGCTCTGGGACCACTGGTCATCAATCTCTCTCAGCGCAGAAAGCGCGGCGTTTCGCAGACCCCTGCTACTGACGACGACCTTGATGAGATCAGGCACCGCCTCAATGGCAAAGGAGCCGAATTGCTCCAGCTCCTCTATGGCATCCACGCGATCTTTTGTGGAATGTTCGGGAGAAGTGCAGACAGCCACCAGCTCCTCAAGGGTTCTGCGGGATTCCAGAAGCCTTGAATAGAGAAGGTATGCCGGCGCGAGAAGATACGCGCCGACCAGCACACGAAAACAGATCGCGGCAACTGGCGCGTTCATACCCGGTTCCGGCGTGTGAATCTGCCACCCGAAGATCTGAATCGCGTCTAAGAAGTCGGCGGCCCGCAGGATGTTGTCAATGGGCCATAAAAACCAGCTGCTCATTCCCCAACCGCATCTGAAGCCGGACAGGACGATTATCCCCAACCCTATGGGCAATCCTGCCAGCCCGATCCATGTCATCATCCCGGACAGAACACGCGTCTCAGAAATCCGATGGATGATCTTGAAGATCACCGCCAACGCGAGCATTCCCACCATCATGCCCATTCCAAGGATCGCGAGCCTCGCCTGGAGGCCTTGGTGATGAATTTTCCGCAATATGTCATACGTCTCCACCGCGTCAGGCAGATCAGCCGCTTTCAGGGCACACACCGCGGTAAATGTCATCCAGTCGGAGAGGGGATGAGATGTCCCCGGAACATCGTATAATTGACGGTGAAGTTGGCAGAATACCGTTAGTTGGACAATCGTGAGAAGAATCATGCTGATCCTCAGGGTACTGCCCCGGAGGAACGCGTAAATCAACATGCCCATGTTGATGACGGTCAAGAGAAGCGTCACCCATAAAAACAGGTCATCCCCCAACAGGGCGGCCATCTGATCCCCCAGCAAAACGGCCGCGCCGGCATATGGGGCGGAAATCAGAATGGCCGGGATTGCCAATGTGTTCAAACTCATTTCATCATCTCCCAATTATAAGCTGTAAGTTGTAAGCTGTAAGTTGTAAGTTGTAATATTTTTCACAGCTTGAAGTATAAGTTCCCTCAGTTGTAAGGTTCCACCCCACCAATTTTCTGAATTGGTGGAACCCCACCTACAACTTTTTGTCCTGTACTGAGCATGGTTGCTTACTCGTCAGTCGCAAGTTCTCGTAACATGCTGAAATCTTGACAGCCACAAAACAGGCGCAAAATTCCAAGTGTCATTGATTTCAGGCACTTGCCGGAATTCATCTCAGGGCTTCCAGAGAACTTGTGACTCACGAGTTACTTAGTAATCGTGACCAAACAACATCCCCGGTACGCTCGGTTCGGACCTGTCCTCGACGTCTTTTATCGGGGATTGAACCGCCTGCCGCCAAAGACTCAAATAATCGTCAATCCCCGATAAAAGACGTCGGGAAATTGTTCGGTCACAGATCCTTAACTTTTAGGCGATTCATGAAATCGCCCGTTGCCGCAACAGATGATCCGCGAGCACAAGGCAGACCATCGCCTCACAGATCCCATTGATCCGGGGAATGGCCGAAACATCATGCCGGCCCTTTGTGGAAATGGTTGCAGGATTTCCGAGCCGGTCAATGGTCTGTTGCTCAATCGCGATGGAGGGGATCGGCTTCACCCCCACACGCATGACGATCTCATCCCCGTTGGATATGCCGGCGAGTATTCCCCCGGCATGGTTCGTAGCGAACCCTTCAGGCGTTATGGGATCATTGTTTTCAGATCCCCGCATTCCTGCAGCCTCAAACCCCGCTCCGATCTCAACCCCCTTGACAGCGCCGATGCTCATCAGCGCCTTGGCCAGTTCCGCATCCAGCTTGTCAAACACAGGGTCTCCCAGACCTTGAGGCACTCCTGATGCCAGGATCTCCACGATCCCCCCCACTGAGTCCCCCATTTTCCTCACCTCTGCAACTCGCGTTTCCATTCGCCCTGCCGCGTCGGCGTCGGGGCAACAAAACATGTTTTTGCCCACCTCCTCCCCATCCCGATTTTTGGCTCTGATGCCGCCAAGCTCCATGGTATATGCGGATACCCTGATGTCTTCCCTTTCCAAAAGGGCCTTGGCCACCGCGCCTCCCGCCACCCTCGCGGCGGTCTCACGGGCTGATGCCCGCCCGCCCCCGCGCCAGTCCCGCATGCCGTACTTGGCTTGGTAGGTGATGTCCCCATGACCCGGGCGAAAGATGTCCGCGTGGGGTTTGTACGCGCTGGAATCGGCATCTTTGTTATGCAGCATGATCAGAATGGGGGTGCCGGTGGTCATTCCCTCAAACACCCCGGACAGGATGATCGCCTTGTCCGGCTCCCTCCTGCGGGTGCTTGCGATGGACTTCCCCGGCCTTCTCTGGTCCATCACCGGTTGGATGATTGACTCGTCAAGGGGAATATGGGGCGGACACCCATCAACGACAACTCCCACCCCTTTTCCATGGGACTCGCCCCAAGTGGTTATCCTGAACAGTTTTCCAAATGTGTTGCCCGGCATGATTGCTCCCTGCCCGTGCCGTGCCCGTGCCCGTGCCCGTGTCCGCGAGGATAGGGGACACGGGCACGGTTGGGCCCGGGATAAAAGTGAAACCTCCAACTTCTGTGAAAGATGCTGATAATTTCACAAAAAAGAGCGTTCTGTCAATAAAATAATGCTGTTCATGAAAAATCAGGCATATCTTGAACCTGAACTTTGTCAAAGAGGCGGAAACGGCAGAAACCAAGTTTTTCCAAAAAACTTGGACATCCTTCATTTTGCCTGAAAAGTAGTTTGCACTTTCAGGTGAATGGAAAAGTTTGCAGTTCCGCCTTTAGGCGGTGTTTCACCGCCTGAACGCGGAACTGCAAACAGGAAAAATTTGTGCCCAAGCACTTAATTTCAAATTCAACTTGACCTGATCCACGTTTTTCCTGTATAAAAAATCTGAAACCTGAAGCTTGGAACTTAAAACTTGAGGCTTGAGGCTTGAAACTTGAGGCTTGAATCTTGAGGCTTGAAACTTGAAACGAAAGAACCTTCATCCCTCATCCTCATCCTTCCCTCATCCCTCATCCCTCAAGATGAGGTTGAAATGAAGAAAAGTGAGATATTCAAAAACTGGGGTCTCTTTGTCAAGGGAATGGATTCCAAGAGCATTGAGCTCTCTTTTGCCAATCATTTGGAATACTCCCTGTCCAAGGATCAGTACACCGCGACCCTACGTGATCTTTACCAGTCCTTGGCCCTCGCCACCCGGGACCGGCTGGTGGAGCGATGGATCCGCACCCAGCAGATGTATCACAGCCATGATGTGAAACGGCTCTATTACCTCTCTGCGGAGTACCTCATGGGCCGGGCCCTTGTCAACAACCTGATCAATCTGGAGATGTACGCCGAAACCCAAAAGGCGATGGCGGATCTGAACATTGATCTGGAGACCCTCGCGGAAGAAGAGTCGGACATGGGACTTGGCAACGGGGGGCTGGGCCGGCTGGCCGCGTGTTTTCTCGATTCCATGGCCACCCTCGAGATCCCCGCGCACGGCTACGGCATCCGCTATGAGTTCGGCATTTTTGATCAGGTGATCCGGGAACTGTGTCAGGTGGAACTGCCCGACAGCTGGCTGAAACATGGGACCCCTTGGGAGATTCCCCGGCCCGAATACAGCGCGACGGTCCATTTTTATGGGGAGGTGAAGATGACCCACTCCGACGGGCAGTTGAAGACCGAATGGATGAATACCAGTGATGTCATCGGAGTCCCCTATGACATCCCGATATGCGGGTATGGCAACAACACCGTGAACACCCTGAGACTCTGGTCTGCCCGGGCATCCAAAGTCTTTGATCTCGAATATTTCCAGAGCGGGGATTATCTGAAGGCGGTGGAGGAGAAGAACATCTCTGAGAACATCTCCAAGGTGCTCTATCCAAATGACCAATTCTTCAAGGGAAAGGAACTCCGGCTCAAGCAACAGTATTTTTTTGTCTCCTGCTCAATTCAGGACATCGTGAGGCGCCACCTCATCCGGCACGAGACATTTGACGAGTTCCCCGACAAAGTGGCCATTCAGATGAACGACACCCACCCTTCCCTCGCGATCGCGGAACTGATGCACATCCTCTTGGACATTCACGGCCTGAGTTGGGATCAGGCATGGGAGATCACCACCCGGACCTGCGCGTACACCAATCACACCCTGCTTTCCGAAGCCTTGGAGAAATGGCCGGTCTCCCTGCTTGAAACCCTTCTCCCCCGCCACCTCCTGATCATTTATGAGATCAACCGCCGATTTCTGCGGGATGTGTCGGTCCGGTACGTTCGGGATGAGGCCCGGCTCCGGCGGATGTCCCTCGTCGAAGAGGGGCCTGAAAGGAAGATCCGCATGGCCCATCTGGCCATTGTCGGGTCCCATTCGGTCAACGGGGTCGCGAAGCTCCACACCCGCCTGCTCAAGGAAAAGGCCCTGAAGGATTTCCATGAGATGTACCCGGAGCGGTTCAGCAACAAGACCAACGGCATCACCCCCCGCCGCTGGCTTTTGGCGGCCAATCCTGCTTTGTCGGAACTGATCACCGAGCATGTCGGCGATCGGTGGATCACGGACCTGAGGCATCTCAGGGATATCGAATCGCTGGCTGAGGATACGGCGTTTCAGAGAAGATGGCGGGGCGTCAAACGCAGAAACAAGGAGCGGTTTGCCGAGATTGCCGGCAAACTGACTGGCATCTTCCCGGACCCGGAGAGCATTTTTGACATGCAGGTGAAGCGGATCCATGAATACAAACGCCAAGTGCTGAACATCCTGCATGTGGTCTCCTGCTGGCTCAGGCTCAAACAGGCCCCGGGCTTCGACATGCATCCACGGACCTTCTTTTTCGGGGGAAAGGCCGCGCCCGGATACTTCATGGCCAAGATGGTCATCCAGCTGATATGCCATGTGGCGGAAATGCTGAATCGTGACAGATCCACCAACACGACCATCAAGGTACTCTTCATCCCGAACTATCGGGTCTCCTTGGCCGAGCGTATCTTCCCCGCGGCGGATGTGTCCGAGCAGATATCCACCGCCGGATATGAGGCGTCCGGGACCTCCAACATGAAGTTCGCATTGAACGGGGCCCTCACGGTGGGCACGTCTGACGGGGCCAACATTGAGATCATGGAGGAGGTGGGAAGGGAGAACATCTTCATCTTCGGCCTGAACGCGGACGAGGTGAGCCAATTGCGGGCCGTTTATGCGCCTCGTGAGTATTACCCGAAGGACCCGTTTCTGAAAAAGGCGATTGATCTGATCCGGGAGGGGTTTTTCAGTCCAGAGGAACCCTCGCTTTTTCATCCCCTTGTGGATTCATTGCTCAACGAGGATGCGTTTTTGACGCTTGCCGACTTTGAAGCCTATCAGCAGTGCCAGATGGCGGTCGACGCGCTCTACCGGGACCCGGAGGCATGGACCCGGAAGGCGATCCTCAACGTGGCCCGGATCGGCAGGTTCTCCTCCGATCGGACCATTCAAGAATATAATCGGGACATATGGCACACGGAGACATTGAAAATCACCCGCGAAGAAAAAGGCGATTAGCATCTGATCGGTTCTCCATGCTCAATTCGGATTGCTGGACAAAAAATTGTGGGTGGCAAGAAACCCGGCCGCCGACAACCTTCAATCTTGATCATCAAGTTTTTCGTTGTCGGAATCGGGCAAAAAACTTGATCATCAAGCAAATGAAAAATTTCAGGATTGTTAAAAATGGCAGAGAACATCAAAAAAGTTTTTATAAACAATGACAACATGGCGACCTTTGTCTGTCCGGAATGCAAAAAGCAGACCACTGCCGATGTTTTGGAATACAAGGATATCAACAAGGCCGTCCGGATACAGCATACCTGCTCATGCGGGCATTCCCAAACCGTGCTTCTGGAAAGAAGGAAATTCTACCGGAAAAACGTGAATATCCGGGGAGTCTATAGGTTGCCCGGAGAAAATGTGCAGAGGCCCATGACCGTCAAGGATCTGTCACGTTCCGGCCTGAAGCTCGTGTTGGAGAAAGAGGGGGCGAAGTTGGGGGACAATTTGTGTGTGGAGTTTCGCTTGGACAATCCGCAACGGACATCCATCAAAAAAGACGTGATTGTGAGAACCGTATTTGGTGACAGTGTGGGGACCGAATTCTGTTCCAGAGATCCCAACAACCCGATTGACAAGGCATATGACATTGCAATCGGGTTTTACACGTTCAGTTAGCTGTAAGCTGTAAGCTACGAGACACTCCTGAACAATTACAACTTACACCTTTTGACTTACCGCTTCGAGCTTACAGCTTTGAGCTTACAGCTTACAGCTTCGAGCTTACAGCTT
>JAOZRQ010000031.1:0-9197 GCA_029940115.1 Desulfobacterales bacterium | reverse complement strand
GCTTCGAGCTTACAGCTTTGAGCTTACAGCTTACAGCTTCGAGCTTACAGCTTACAGCTATCCAATGCCACAGGGAGAGCAGATGCACAGCGAGAATGGCGGCGACCAGTCTCGGTATCCAGAGCGGATGGATTCCCAAGGGGAGAAAGAGCGAGGGGTCTTCGATCATGGCATGATTGATGCCGATGGAGAGATGCAACCGCTCCTCAACGGTCAAATTTCCCTCCTTCGCCTCCTCGACGATCACGGGCGAAGGGGAGGCTGGTGTTCATCCATCTGCTTCTGGAACACCAGTCCACCGTTGACCGGTGGATGCCGTTGCGCCTCTTGGGCTATATGGTGAGGCTGTGGGAGCTGTGGCGGAAGCAGAATCCAGACGCGGCGGAGCTTCCCGGCATCATCCCCGTGCTGTTCTACCACGGGACGGACGAGTGGGATGTGAGTGTCCGCTTTCAGGACATGATTGACGCGCCCGATCTGACGGACGCGTTCGTCCCCAAATTTGAATACCTGCTCAGGGACTTCTCCCCATCGGGCGATGAGGAGATCAGGGGGACCGTCCTGCTCAGGCTGTTCCTGAGCCTGATGGGCCAGATATTCTCCCCCCGATTTGGGGAGGCCGTAATGCGGGGGATTTGCCAATCCCGCGAGCTTGGGTGGGATGCGGGGGATTTGCCAATCCCCCGCGAGCTTGGGTGGGATGCTCATTCAAGATGCAGTTGTCCGCCTGAAGCAACTGGGGATTTGCCAATACCCTTAACCCTTAAGCCTTAAGCCTTAAGCCTTAACCCTTAACCCTTAACCCTGTCTTTCGTTCACTCAGATGATCGTCCGCTCTCCGAGGTTCCCATACCGGTGATAGCTGTCACACACTGCCTGTTGCTGGAAATACTGCAGCAATTCAATCCGCCCCTCCATCATCACCGGGGTTCGTGCGATGTGGAAGCCGGTCTTCGCGGCCGCCTCAAAGACCTTGGCGGGAACCCGGTCGGGGTCCGCGTAGCGGATCCGCCGGATACGGGGGATCATTTCGATCACCGCATCATCCGACTGGTCCACCACAGACGCGTCGCCGACAATTCGCTTTCCCTCTTTCCCCCGGAGGAACGCGGTGACCCCATTCTTCAGACCCTCAGGAATACTCAGCATTAGTTGGCACCCCGAAATCCTCACCGCCGCAATCCTCGCCAAGACCTCGAACAGGCTGTCGTTCTCATGCAGACGCACCATGACCGTGCCGATGGGGAGATAGCGGAGGATGTTGTCCTGTCCGCGCAGATGAAAGTAGTCGTTCTCCTGACCGAACTCCTGTTCCAGATGGTGGAGGTAGCTCCTGATTGCGCGGATGGTCATCTGGATGTCCTGCCCAAACGCACGACAATCCGCAGGCTCACCCATTGCCGCTTGCCCCTCGCCCCGTGTCCAATCCAGTTTCAGCTTCCATTCTTGGGCAAGCCTGAGCAACGCATGGTCCTCCCTGATGGGACCCGCACACGGAAGACCGGTCTCCTCGAAGTCCATGAACTGGGCCACATAGCTCGGGCTTCCGGCCTTGATGCCCGCGCCCAACGCGGACTTTTCCATGCCGCCGAAGGGCTGACGCAGAACAATCGCGCCGGTGGTTCCCCGGTTGACATACAGGTTTCCGGCCCTGATTCGCTCCTTCCACTGTTCCTGTTCCCGCTTGTCGAGACTCTCCATGCCGGATGTCAGGCCGTAGCCGGTCGCGTTGACCATGTCAATGGCATGGTCCAGATTTTCCGCGCACATCACCCCGATCAGGGGGCCGAAGAATTCGGTCATATGCGTATAGCTCCCCGACTGCACCCCCCATTTGATCCCGGGACTCCAGATATAAGGGTTGTCCTCCACCATCCGAGGCTTCAGCGCCCACGACTCCCCGGGTTCCAGCTGGGTGAAGGCTCTCTCCAGATCCCCCTTGGGGGGATGAATCAGCGTGCCCATCTTGTTCTGAAAGGCCCAGGCCGACCCAACGCTGTAGCTCTTGGCCGCGTCCACCAGTTGCTTCTTGAAGGCCTCATCCTCATAGACCTCCTTCTCAAGGACGACCAGCGAGGTCGCGGAGCATTTCTGGCCGCAGTTGCTGAACGCGGAGTGGATGATGTTCTTGACCGCCTGATCCCGGTCCGACATGGCGGTGACGATGGTGGCGTTCTTTCCACCGGTCTCGGCGGCCAAGAATATCCCGGGCCGGACTTTGAGAATGGTCATGCCGGTGTCGGTTCCGCCGGTCAGGATGATGAAGTCCACATCCGGGTGGCGGGTCAGTTTCCCGCCGATCTCGGATCCGGAGCAGGGAAGGAACTGAAGGGTGTTCTTTGAGACGCCGGCCCGCCAAAAGCATTGACACAGAATCCATGCAGGCAGCACCGCGTCCGAAGCCGGCTTGAATATCACCGTGTTGCCGGCCGCAAGGCTCGCCGCGACCCCACCGCAGGGAATGGCGATGGGAAAATTCCAAGGGGAGATGACCAGCCCCACGCCTTTGCCCCGGCACTTCAGGCTCTCCATATTCGAGTATGCATGGGCGGAATGGGGATAGAACTCGGTGAAGTCAATCGCCTCGGAGACTTCCGGATCCGCCTCGGTGAAGACCTTGCCGGTGGTGGCCGCAGCCGCACCGATCAGGTCGGCCCTGGCCCGGCGAAGTTCCCTCGCGGCCTTGGAGAGGACCTGATGCCGTTCCTTATAGGTCTTCTTTCTCCAGCCATCCGGGTCCGCCTTTGCCACCGTCACAGCCCGATCCGCATCCGCCTCATTGGCCATGGCATAGGCCGCGATGCATATCTTCTCATTGATCCGGGACGGATCAAAGCATTCCCGCGTCTCTCTGCCATGGTAAACCTCCAGCCCGGCCACCACCACGGGGACCTCCATCGGCTTGGCACCCGCGTCCTTCTTCCATTGGTCGCGGATCCCCTCCGCCCATCTCCGGTTGGCAGGCAGGGACCAATCGGTGTCCGGTTCGTTGTGGAACTCCCCCTCATGAAAGGCCCCCATTCTTTCGGAAAAGGCCTCCTCTGCCCGGTTCTGAATCCGGTGAGGCTCTGCTCCGACGTGATCCTTGCGGGCACAGGACGCGATGAACTGGTCCCTGAGAAATTCCCATTCTTCGGATCCGGCTTCCAAGCTCGGGGAATAGCGCAGGAAGTTCTCCTCCGCGGTGTTCTCATCCAGCCGGCGGATCAGATACGCGATCGCGCTGATGAACTGCTCCTTCTTGGCCACCGGCGCGTACAGCACCATCTCCTCATCGGTCTCCTGAATGGCCCGGCGCACATGGTCCGCCATCCCCTCGAGCATCTCAAAGCTGAAATGCTGGGTGACCTCGTTCTGCCTGGCCAACGTGTAAGCGTATGCGAGTTCGAACAGGTTGTGCGACGCGATCCCGAGATGAACCGCTTGGACATTCTCCGGGGCCATTCCGTATTCGGCCATGCGCTTGTAGTTCGCATCCACATCCAGCTTGGTGTCATAAGGCGCGATGGGCCAGTTGTTGAGCGAGGACTCGACCAGCTCCATCTCCATGTTCGCGCCCTTGACGATGCGGAGCTTGATGGGTGCGCCGCCGTCCGCGACCCGCCTTTTGGCCCATTCGGTCAGCTCCTGCTGAAGCGGATGGGAATCCGGGATGTAGGCCTGCAAGACGATCCCCGCGGAGTGGTTCTTGAACTCCGCCTCATTCAGCGTCCGCATGAACGCCTCCTTGGTGATCTCCATGTCCCGATACTCCTCCATGTCGAGATTCACGAATTTCGGGACCCGGGTGCCGTCGGGCCGGGTGAAGTGGTTGTCCCGGGCGGCCCGGTAGAGCTGGGCGAGACGATCCGTCAGAATGCCCACCGTATGCTCAAACGCGAGGGAGCTGATCTGGGAATAGATGGTGGATATCTTCACCGAGATGTATTCGATGTCCGGGCTTTTCAGATCGTTCAGGTAGGTGTCGAGTCGGAAGAGGGATTCCTCCTCGCCGAGAACCGCCTCTCCAAGATGATTGATGTTCATCCGCACCCCCTCGGCCTTCCTCATTTCGAGATGGCCGCGCAGGGTCTCCTCCTCTCCGGGGATGACGGATCGGCTGCTGTCATCCCGCATCTTGTCCACCACCCGGGGAACCGAGACATGGGGAAAGTGCCTTCCCACGCCGAGGAAGAGGCGCATCAGCATCTTGTCCTTTGCCGTGAAGAAGTCGGGAACGCCATACTCCTTCATGGTGTGGTTGATCTGATCCGCCACCCGGGAGTCGTTGTGGGAGCGAAAGCTCTGGTCAATCATCTTCGTCATCACCACCTTGTCCATGGGATGGGTCAGCAGCCGTCTCATCTGCCGCTGAATGGTCTTCTCCTCCGGGGTGAGCAACTCATTGGCGCGGTTCTGCCATGCCTCGGCTTGGGAGATCACCTCTTGGATGATCTTATTGGGTGTGCTCATGTTTGCCTCCTTATTTTTTCCTGATTATAACAGATTTAGGGAAGCCCGTGAACTTGAACCTGAACTTATGCTTGAACATGCCCATTATAATCAGATTTTTTCTGATGATCAGCAGATCTGGAAATTCGATGAAGCTCTGTCATTCATACTCTCCGGAGTGCCAAACTTGCAGTTTGGCATATCTGCCCGTTCGGGGAAAGAAGCCGAGTTTTCTTGCAAAGATGTTTAACCTTTTATGAAGGGCGTGTCAGCGCGGCCAAGTTTCCGTCATCATCATTGACATTGACAAGCCCCTCCTGACGTTTGTCATACAGGGCGATCAGGTGGGTGTAGCCGATCTGCTTGAACAGCGCGATCCGGTCCCGGCGGTCATCGCATGTGGTGAAATGGTTCCCCCAGTTCGCGGCCTGACGTCCCACCTGCGCGCTGAACCCGGACCCGAACGGCACCTTCAGGTATCCGTAGTCGAGTGCGATGTTGTCCTCATGGTCGCTGACATTTGATCCGGCCGCGTTGGCCACGCGACGATCTCCCTGCCAATGCTGATCGTTCAGAATCAGACGGCCCTTGAATTCGACGCCGTCCTCATCTTTGAAATCCATTTTCAGACGAATCAGTTGATCCACGCCTCTTTTGTCGTCAATGGAGTTGCCGGCCGCATCCTGATCTGGGTACTGCTCGATATAGAAGCCGGTGGCCCGGTAATCCACGCCAAAGCTGAATTTGTCCATGAATTTTGAGAACTTGTCGCTGTCGCTCTTCAGGCCTTTCACCTCACCCTTCAATTCAGCGATTTCCCGCTTCAACTGCCGCAGGTCGTCGCCCCCGGCAGGCTCAGCACTCCGGCTCATGGTCCCTTTGACAAACCGGATCACGTCATTTGCAAACACATCCGGAATATCGGTATGGGAAAAATGTCCCACCCCCGGATAGAGTTTAACCACCGGAGGATGGCCGTTTGCTGTGAGCGCGTCTTCAAAGGGGGCGATAATATCTTTATACAGGCTTTTATTCCCGCTGAATATGGTGGTGGGAATGAAGGGTTCCTCCTCGCCGTAGGCCAGAAATACAGGGATCCGGAGCGATTTCATCCGTTTCACCAAGCTGTCGGGATCCTCTTTTCTCACTTCGACACCCATGGAATAGATATCCCGGATGTAGGTATAAACGTAGTTGTCGTATTCCTTTTTGTTCCCGTTGATCATGTTCACACGGACCTCGGTGACAAAATCGGCATAAGGATCCGGTTTTTTGAAGTACCCGAGTTCAGAAGGCTTGATCTGGCCGGTGTCGGGGTTCTTTTTCTTGAAATAGTAGAAATTCCGGATCGCTTCCGCATCCTTTTTGAACTCCGTCTGAAGGGCCACCGTCCATATGCTCTCCCATCTCCCCATGTCTCTGAGGCAGGATGGATCAAAGAAGCCGACATCAGCCTGTCCCACTTTGATATTCGTGGGAAACTCCTCCATGCCGCCCGGAGATTCCAATATCAGCTTCTCCACCGCGTCCGGGTATTTCAGGGCATAACCGATCACCCATTGCCCGCCCAAAGAGTGGCCCAAGTACGAGGCTTTTTTTACGCCCAACTGATTCACAATCAGATCGTGAACCGCTTCCCGCGTATCCTCCAGGGACCTGGCCAAGGGGTTGTTCAGGTTTCCGGGAATTGATTTTCCGTAGTGAGGCAGGTCCGGTGCAATGACCCGCAATCCGTTTTCAAGGGCCATCTTCATCAGATGGCCGAAGTAGCCGCCGAATACCCCTTTTCCATGAATCAGAACCAGCACATCCGGGTTCGGTTCGGAGCCTGCGTATTCGTCCATGTAGGCGATCTCCCAGGTGACGCCTTGGGAATCCCCTGCCTTTGCGTAACTGACCGCATAAGGATAATGCACCTGATCCTTCCAGAAACTTCTGGACGGATCCCCTGGTTCGACCTTCCATTGCGCGTGAACCGATCCTGCCATCAGGATCAAAGCCATGAGGCAGCTCATCGCAATAATGATTCGCTTCATTTTTCCCATCTTTTTCTCTTTCTGTGTTAAAGTTAAGTTTGCAGGAATGCTGACTCCTACGAGTTTTGGTGCCGCCTGAAGGCGGAACTACGAACTTTCCGGTTTGGTGCCGCCTGAAGGCGGAACTACGAACTTTCCGGTTTGGTGCCGCCTGAAGGCGGAACTACGAACTTTCCGGAACTACGAACTTTTCCGGACAAACACAACCGGGGAATCCATACATGCGGGCCGGGGGATCCCGAACATAGCGCTTCCCCATTGCATTTCCAGCCGGTTCGCCTCCCGCTTGAATATCCCGGGAAGCACTTCGCCGGGGATGAAAAAGGGGATGTCTCCGGCAATGGTTACAAACTCCATTGTCAGATGCGGGGGATCCGGCTTGAAGGAGACAGCGAGTTTTCCGGATATCTCAAATTTTCCCACAGGACTCAGGATGTTTTCTCCCCTCAGAACATACCTTCCGTCCCCGAGGATCTCCAGTTCGCCTGATGTCCAGCCGGCCGCGGCGCAGAACCCGAGTTCCTCTGTTTTCCATATCCCGATGTAATCTTCCGGGATGGCGTCAGATTCGTACTTCCTCTCGTAAATCCGCTCAAATACCATCTGACCAGGGATTTCTCCGCTGTTCAGTTCACCGAGGGCCAAGCGGAGAAAGCGGTCGGTGACGTTCACCTGGTAAATGCCAAGCCGTTCTCCGGTTCCCCCGAGGCCCCGGGTCTGCCGAAGGGTGATCTTGCAGGGATATCCGCTGGCATCCACTATGTACGTTCCGCGGGATTCCTCCCCGTTCTCCTCTCCTTCGTAAGACCCGTCCTCATGAAAGGTGTATTGATCCCCCTTTCCGGAGCCCCCGATGATGATCCATGATCCGAGCGGCCTTTCAGCGGGCCTGCCCAATACGTCACGGCCGATATCCAGGGATTCTGCCCGGTCTTGAAAAAAGGCCAGCACACATGCAAAGGACTCTTCAGCGTCACGCAGACCGAAATGCCCATGATTTTTGATTATCCGGTTGTCCGCGCCTTTCAACTGCGGGGACTCGGGATTGAACAGATAGAACTCATCATGGGGGCCGCTGATCGTCATGTATTTTGTGGGCCCGAAAGTCTCCAAGTCCCCCTCATTGCCGGTGTTCAGGTCGTCGAGAAATTGAGACCCCATCGTGGTGAGTTCAGGGGATTGTTTGAATTCCTCGGGTTGGCCCAAGGTCAGGTCCGCAGCCGGCAGGCCGTGATTCCCTCCGGAAATCAGGACCGCATGCTCGACGATGCGGCTTCCTCCCATGAATTTGATGTAGTGCCGGGAAACCGTGCATCCGAGGGAGTGGGCAACGAGGTCAATTTTGGACGCACCAGTCTTTTGCAGAACATCTTCCATGAAAAGCTTCAACTGGTTTGCATAGTGAATGTTCGATTCGTTCTGCGGCGGATCGAGGGTGATGGCAAAGAACTCGTCATCTGTGCAGCCGTTCTCCTCAAACCGGCTGATCTGACGTTGCCAGCCCTCCGCGCTGTCTCCGTTGCCGTGAACGAATACCACAGGGTTGCGGTTTGTCATTGTATCTCCTCAGATTGAATTGTCCGGTTCCAGACATCCTTCATTTCCTTCTCATGCTCCCATTGGATTGTAAAATGGGGGAGTCCCCAAACAGACCCCGGCAATGAATTGCCGGGCTATTTTCACAAGTCCCTCCGGGACAATTCCCCCAACTTGCAAATGCGCCCATCCGGATTCGTCCATCTTCTCAGATCGTTCTGTTTATGGATCACTATCCGATGTCACTCGGCAGCTTCCCTGTCCACAGCTTCACAAGCTCAAAAAGCTTGCAACTCCGCCTTTAGGCGGCCCAAAGGCGGTTCTTCTCATCCGAAAAGTGTAAACCCTTTCAGGAAAAATAAAGGATGCCAAAAACAGATGGAATTTTATTTACTATGATCTTTATTATTCTGTCAAGACTTTTTTTTTCTGAAATTATCGAACAAGCAAAATGATTCAATTATAGGACATCCTTTATTTTACCTGAAAAGTGGTTTGCACTTTTTCGGATGGAGAAAGTTTGTAGTTCCGCCTTCAGGCGGGGTCACACCGCCTGAAGGCGGAACTACAAACTTTCTGATGTCAAAAAGTGTAAACCGACGGATGAAAGGATGCCAATTATAGTCAGCAGAGCTGAAAATTTTCGACCTGTGCGGTTAGGGCAAGCGGCCAGCGGTCAGCGGATTTTCAAAGAAAATCCCCGCTGGGAATCCGGAATCTTGGGCTTGGGATCTGGGAATCAAAGTCTGACCGCACAGGTCGAAAATTTTCGACCGCCCAGAAGCGATTAATGTTTTCCACCGTTGACAGCGACAAAGTCTTTGTTTATAATAATGATAATGATCAAAGATGGTGACAGGAAAATCTGAAGGGTGAGGTGAAATCCGGGACACCGAAATGCCCTTTGGGAGATGACAGGTTTATTTTTGACTCTGACCTTGAAAAATTGCCAAGATGGGATGAGGGAGTGCCAAAATGAAATTTTGCCAGAGCCGAAGGCGAGAAGGAGTGCCAAAATGAAATTTTGGCAGAGCCGAAGGCGAGAGGAAAGGACGCGGAAGGAGTGCCAAAATGAAATTTTGGCCGAGCCGAAGGCGAGAGGAAAGGACGCAGGAGGAGTGCCAAAATGAAATTTTGGCAGAGCCGAAGGCGAGAGGAAAGGACGCAGGAGGAGTGCCAAAATGAAATTTTGGC
>JAOZRQ010000843.1 GCA_029940115.1 Desulfobacterales bacterium | reverse complement strand
AAAACCGCTTCGCTCCATTTTTGCACTCCGGAGGTGAAGGTGCGGTGCAAAAAACCGCTCCGCTCTATTTTTGCACTCCGGAGGTCGGGCCGCAGCGTGCGGTGCAAAAAACCGCTTCGCTCCATTTTTGCACTCCGGAGGTGAAGGTGCGGTGCAAAAAACTGCTCCGCTCTATTTTTGCACTCCGGAGGTCGGGTCGTAATGCAGGATCGTACCGTTTTTCCCGACTGCGAAGACCTCCGGCCCGCCGATCTTAATCAGGGGGATGCCATCCAGCCTCAACCCATAATGTACAGCCTCAACCCATAATATACAGGCGCACACGATGGCATGAAAATTGCATGTGAACATTCCCTTCCTGATTTCATGAAAGTTTGCCTCTTTTGTTTTCGCACACCATCTCATCCATTTTGGGCACGATGAACTCGTCAAAACGCTGAAGCAGACAGATCATCAGATCAAAGTTTTCAATCTGTTGGCCTTGTTCCACATGACATTCTCTCTTTTATATCTAAAATGATATGGCATTGTCAATACTTCTTTTTGTGCTTTCCAAAAGAAACTAAGTTTTTTCAAAACTGTGTTTCTCTTTCTTCGTTAACTCTTCACCAGACTTTCCAATCTCGCGAGCCTTTCCGCAATGGAGGCGTCGATCTCGTCGTCAGGAATGGCCTCCCTGTCTAACAACGGGAATGCCTGCGGGTTTTCCTTTGTCAGCGGCCTCTCATGGGTCCATCCGAAGCGGGTGTCGCCGATATGCGTCGCCAAGTCTTGGATGTTCGGATAGTCAAAGAGAACCGTCGCGGGCAGGGCGGTTGCCAAATGGGTCACCAGCCGCCTTCTCAATTCCACGGCCATCAGGGAATCCATCCCCATCTCGAAAAAGCCTTGGTGCAAGGCTGGCCATTCCGAGAATTCGATCCCGAGCACGTTCGTCACCTCTTCCTGAAGATAGGTGGCCAGCAGTTCGGGGCCGTCATGAATGGTTGCCGTCTCCAAACGTCGCAGGATGTCCGAGCCTTGTTCGGGGGGAGTCTCCTCCGCCATCTCCCGAGAGGGCCGCACCTGGATATGCTCCAGCAGGGGCCGCTGATCCCGCAGTTCGTAAAATTCTTTGAACAAGGGCCAATTGACCTGCGCGACCGTGCGTTGGCACCCTTCCGTGGCGAGCAGATATCCGAGCGCCTCAATTGCCGACTCGGGGGGCAATGCCGCCACACCCTGACGATTCAGCCATGCCTGGGCCTCCGCTGATGCCATGCCGCCATCGGCCCAGGGGCCCCAATTGACCGTCAGCGCCGGCAAGCCAAGGCCTCGACGATAATGCGCCAATGCATCCAGAAAATGGTTGGCCGCGGCATAATGGGCCTGTCCCTTGGCCCCCCATACCGACGCGATGGAGGAGAAGCAGACGAAAAAGTCCAATGGCATCCCTTGGGTCAGCCGGTGCAACGTCCACGCACCCTGGACCTTGGGACGCAACACGGTCCGCATGGCATCCCGCGTAATCTCCTTGATTGGCTCATATCCGACCACACCCGCGGCATGAAAAACTCCCCGCAAAGGGGGCATCGAGTTCGCCATGGTCTCAAAGAGGGCCGCCATCTCCGCGTCGATGGCCACATCCGCATGGGCCATAAGGAGATCAGCGCCCGCGTGTCGCAATTGGCGGATCGTCTCTTGGGCCTCCACGGAAGGCTGGCCCCGGCTCGTGAGGGTCAGGTGTCGTGCCCCTTGTGCGACCAGCCATCGGGCCACTCGCAAGCCCAAGGCACCCAGACCGCCCGTGATCAGATAGCTCGCCTCTGCTGACACCGATATCGCCGAAGGGTCTGTCACGCGAGTGGACTCCAGTCGCGCCACATGACGCATCCCATTTCGATACGCGATCAGGTCCTCCGCGTCCGGTTCCAGAATCTCCGCCAACAAACTCTTGGCATCCTCATTGGCCGAGAGATCCGTGGCCGGGAAACCCGGCTTTTCTCCGGATGGGGC
>JAOZRQ010000842.1 GCA_029940115.1 Desulfobacterales bacterium | reverse complement strand
CACCTATTTTACCGAATGGGAGTCAAGAAACTTGCCTCTGCATTCTGTGCTGCAAAAAAGGAGGGTCTCCCCTTTGACATTGAGGGGCACCCCTTCACGCTTTGGAAAGTAAACTTTGCAAAACGGATCCTGGACCATTATGTCATCAATCTGATTCTGGGCTTGGCCGGAGATGGTGTAAAGTGATATGTTCCTCAATACCCAGTTTTTCATTACCTTGTAACTGAGGTATATCATCCCGCCGTATATTAAAAATCGAATGAACATGGGACTATCCTTTGTTCGTCATCGTTAAAGGGGGTTAACAACTGTCGCGCCTCCTTTTTCAAGACCGGATGCACAACTCCCGGGTCCATGTCACAAAGCGGCTGTAACACAAAGCGCCTTTCGTGCATTCGGGGATGTGGCACCGTAAGTTGGGGCGTCTCAATGACTTGGTCATCATACAGAATGATATCCAGATCAAGTACCCGGGGACCGAATCTTACGATGTCGCAAGTGCGGCCGGCCGCCTGCTCAATGGATTTCAGTTCATTGAACAGTTGAAAGGGGTCCAAGGAGGTTTCGATTTTCACCATCGCGTTGATGAACCAGTCTTGGTCTGTGTAATCCACAGGCTCAGTCTTGTAAAACCGCGATCGGGCCTTCAAGACAGACTTACCCGATTTTGGCAGGGCGGCAATTCCGTTTTGGCAGTTCAGGAGCTTGTTCCCCATGTTGGAACCGATGGATATGTATGCGGTGTGCTGATATGGATCGCCTGTGCTCATTGCCATGACTCTTCCCAAAGTTTACCTTTATATATGATTCTGGCGTCGCCTTCAAGATAAATATGAGAAAATTTGTCTTGACCCTCTTTTTTATAGTGGACGGTCAGATATCCCCCGCTTCCTGTGAGGATGTTGATGGGGGATGGGGCCTCATGTTTGCAGGAGATGACCAGGGCGCTGGCCACGCATCCTGTGCCGCATGCCAAGGTTTCATCTTCGACACCCCGCTCATATGTCCGATTCGCAAAAGACCCGTCTTTCTGTCGGCATACAAAGTTGACATTTGTGCCGGCCGGGGCAAATTCCTGAAGGAACCGGATTTCTCGGCCCAATCCCACCACGTCGGCATGCTCGATGTCATCCTTTTCGATGACGAGATGGGGGACTCCGGTGTTGATGCTGCTGACCGAAAGGGTGCCGCTTTTCACCTTGAGGGGGTATTCGCGTCTGAAATCTGTGGGATCGGTCATTTTTATCTTTACCCGGTCGTTGATCACTTGGGCAGAAATCATCCCCACATCAGTTTCAAAGGAGAGTTCCGGTCCGGCAATCCCGTTGATGTACGCAAACCGAGCCACACATCTGGCCCCATTCCCGCACATGTCCGCCCGGCTCCCATCAGAGTTGAAAAAGTGCCATTTGAAGTCTGCCGTCTCCACATCCTCAACAAGTATCAGACCATCCGCGCCCACAGAGAACTTTCTGCGACAGACCTTTGCGACAAAGGCCGACAGATCCGTCTGGTCAACCATCTGCTCTCTGTTGTCAATGATGATGAAATCATTGCCACAACCACTACATTTATAAAAAGGAATAGATGACATCTCAAATCGTCCGTTGGTTGTTGATTGTTGTCCGTTGTCCGTTGTTTGTTCGTTGTTACTCGATCATCAAGTTTTTTTCTGTCATTCCTGCGAAAGCAGGAATCCACTGCCCTCTGATCCCCAAAGGTGATTCCTGCGTTTGCAGGAATGGCAGGCTTTTTGACCGAATCGGGTCAGAAACTTGATCATCGAGTGTTACGCTTCACGCCTCACGGGCCATGATCTTCGTTTGGGCCATGTGGATCGGCTTGGATTTGGATTGACAAACCCAAGCCATGTCCCGCCGGATTTGGCAATCCGGTGGGAGCAGAGTGGGTGACTGGCCGGAACGAAGATCAATTCCCGCTTCACGCTTCATTCATCACGCCTCACGCTTCATTCATCACGCCTCACGCTTCATTCATC
>JAOZRQ010000841.1 GCA_029940115.1 Desulfobacterales bacterium | reverse complement strand
CCCTCAGACCTCATCCCTCAGACCTCATCCCTCAGACCTCATCCCTCAGACTTCATCCCTCAGACTTCAGACTTCAGACTTCATCCCTCAGACTTCATCCTTACAGACTTCATCCTTCAGACTTCAGACTTCATCCTTCAGATTTCCTCAAGGCACTCTCAAAAACCTAGTGTTTGAGAGGATAATCCAAAGCCCGATGATCACAAACGCGGGAATGAGGAAATAGCTGTAAAGCTCGTTGTATTCGGCAAAAATTTCCACCTTGACCTCGGTCTTTTCCAGTTTGTCAATGGTGTCATAGATCTGCTGAAGCCCCTCGATGTTTTCCGCCCTGAAATATAACCCCCCGGTCTTCTCGGCGATGGTCTTCAGCGACTTCTCATCAATGGTCACCCGTTGCCGGACGTATCTTTCGCCGAAGATGGGATGGTTGATCAGAAACGGGGCCTCCCCCCGGGTTCCCACGCCGATGGTATAGATTTTGACCTTCTTGTGAACCGCGATGTCGGTCGCGTTATCAGGGGACAACTCGCCCGCGTTGCTCTCGCCATCTGTGAGCAGAATGATGATGTTCGACTTGCTCTCAATGTCCTCGATCCGTTTGAGGGAGATGCCGATCGCGTCGCCGATGGCGGTGCTCGGGCCTGCGGCGCCGATTTTCAGGCGATCAAGGATGGAGACGATGCTGTTGTAGTCCCGCGTCAAAGGGAGTTGGGTGTAGGCTTCGGATCCGAATACGACCATGCCGATCCTGTCGCCGTTGCGTTTTGCGACAAATTCTTGGATGACCCCTTTGACCGCTTCAAGGCGGTTGACGATTTTTCCTTCCCGCCTGAAATCAAGCGCGGCCATGCTCTCGGAAAGGTCAACCGCGAGCAGGATGTTGACCCCTTCGGTCAATACATTTTCCTTGCGGGTTCCGGACTGGGGCCTGGCCATCGCGAGGATCATCAGGCACAGGGCCGCGTATTTCAGAATCGGCAACATCCGCTGAATGATCAGAAACGGAGACGGCCAAAGGTTCCGAACCGCAGAGAGGCCCGACACGCTCATGGCCGGGCTCATCTGCCTTCGGTTCCGGTAAAAGATCGCCGCGGGAATGACACCGAGCAAAAGAAAAAAGTATGAAGAGGCGAATCTGAACATTTGTTTGCAACCTCATCGTTTTCTGGAGTTCAAAAAAAATTGCCCTGCCGAGACGCTCTTGCCAGACCATGCCCGTACACTCCTGTCGGGCACGGGGCGGGCACGGCAGGGACGGACAGGGGCAGATCATGCCCGTACGCTCCTGTCGGGCACGGGGCGGCACGGCAGGGACGGACAGGACAGGGGCAGATCATGCCCGTACGCTCCTGTCGGGCACGGGGCGGCACGGCAGGGACGGACAGGACAGGGGCAGATCATGCCCGTACGCTCCTGTCGGGCCACGAACGGGCAAGGATCAGTCTTTGAGAGCAACCAACGAGCCATCTCAGCATCCGACGATGTGAATCGTCTTCCCCCCGTCGCCAGCATTGTAAGACCACGGAACCATCTTCACAATCTCAGCATCCGACGATGTGAATCGTCTTCCCCCCGTCCACATCAGCATGATGATGACACCCACAGCGACAAAGGCCAGACCCAGGGAGGCGCCGGCAAACCACCAGAATTTGTTTTTTGGATTCATGGATTACCATCCCCTGAAAAGTCGAAAGTTGAAGTACTCAGCTTTCAAGAGTGAATATGTTTCAACTTAGGCCGTCCAAATCAGCTAATTTCCCTTGCCCGCCTCTTGGCCCTCCCATTTTGCCCTGATTCTTGATGAGATGGGCATTGCGGCCAAATTTTGCGGGGCCAGAAGTCGGGCAGGAGACAATGGCTGAAAACGGCATTTTTAGACGGCCCAGTTTCAACTCAGGCCGGTGTTTCCAAACAGGGGAATTCTGTTCGGAAACTGAGTGCCATTTTTTTTGTCAGATGAAGGTGTAACCAGCAATGACAAATAGCTTGAACTATTTTG
>JAOZRQ010000350.1 GCA_029940115.1 Desulfobacterales bacterium | reverse complement strand
TTTTTTTGTCAGATGAAGGTGTAACCAGCAATGACAAATAGCTTGAACTATTTTGAATGTCAAGTTTTATTCTTTTTTCAATCGGGCCGCTCGGTTCGGACTTCGGCGTGAGACTTCGGCGTGAGCTCAGTCGAACGCCCAGTCGAACGCTCAGACTTCGGCGAGCTCTGTCGAGTCGTCGAGCGATTGCCAAATCCAGATCGCGGACTTGCCAATCCCACAGGTTCGGGGTTCCGCTCGGTTCGGACTTCTGCGTGAGCTCAGTCGAACGCCGAAATCCGAACCCAATCCGGCCGGAGCAAGAAGCGGGATGGCAGAAAATCAGTAGTTCTAAAGGAGCAAAGAAACTTGGAAGGTAGCCGCGTCATGGAAACCTGGTTGATCAATCCCCCGAAGGCTGAAACCGGGTTTCTCCGCCATCAAGCTTTCAGATGTACTGAAAAATGGATGTTTCCAAAAAAATGAACTTGACCTTTATCAAATACAAATTTAAGATGAAATAATCAGGTTGAGGATAAACAAACAGGCCTCTGTGACTTTTGATGAAAAAGAAACCCGGTTTCAGCCGTCAAGGACTGGGCGATCAAGTTTCCGTGATGCGGTGCACGGGCACGGGAGATGGGAAGTTATTCAGTCACAGATACCAAGGAAATGGCTATGAGCAAAAAAGAGATTTTGATTGTGGACGATGACACCACTATTCTGCGCTTGTTTGAAACCGCGTTCACCAAGGCGGGTTACGATATCCAGACAGCGGAAAGCGCGGAAGAAGCATTGGAGATTCTGGAAGAAACGCATTTCAAGGTCATGTTTCTCGATTTCAAGCTGCCAGGAATGAACGGGATTGAGTTGTGCAAGAAGATCAAAAAAGAGAAGCCACCTGCCACGATTTTCGCGGTGACCGCTTATCCTTCAATCTTTGAACTTTCAGATTGCATTGAGGCCGGGTTCAGTGACTATTTCGCCAAACCGGTGAGTTTGGAAACGCTTATCAAATCGACTGAGGAGGCTTTCGTGTCAATGGCGGAGAAAGCCACTGAAGACGCTTCATCGTCAATGGAAAAAAGAGAATGAAATCATCCCATATTATGATTTTAGGTGTGGGCAGCATCCTTTTCAGTGATGAAGGGTTCGGTATCCGTGTCCTTGAAAAACTCCAGACGCTTTATGAATTTCCAGAAAATGTGTCGCTTGTGGATGGCGGGGTGCTCGGGTTGAATCTTTTGGGGGTGATTTCCGACGCGGATCACCTGATCGTGATTGACGCGGTTCGGGGCAAGGGCATGCCCGGAGATTTGTACCGCCTTGAAGGGGATGCCATCCCCGCGCGCATCCGGGCAAAAAATTCCCTTCATCAAATCGATCTGCTTGAGGCCCTGACTTTCTGCCAAGTTCTTGACAAAGTTCCCGAAACCGTCATCCTCGGCGTGGAACCGGAAGATATTGAAACCCTCAGCACGGAACTGACTTCGGTTATCCATGCAAAAATTGACCCGATGATCCATATGATCTTGGCAGAGCTTGAGCGTCTGGGAGATCCTGCCAAAAAACAAAACGTGAAACGTGAGGCGTGAAACGTGAGGCGTGAGGCGTGGGGCGTGAAACGTGGGGCGTGAGACGTGAGGCGTGGGGCGTGAGATGTACCACGGCCACGCATCACGTTTCACGCATCAAACATCAAACATCAAGCATCAAGCATAAAAACATGTGTCTTGCCATACCTTCCAAAATTGTTGGAATTGAGGATAATATCGGAACGGTTGACGTTGACGGGGTCAGAAGGGATGTGAGTCTCCTTCTTCTTGAAGATCCTTGTGTCGGAGATTATGTCATTGTTCATGCAGGTTTTGCCATCCACAAAATTGATGAGGTCGCGGCAATGGAATCCTTGGCGATTCTGCGGGAAGCGGCTTCCATGATGGAAAGTTTGTAGTTCCGCCTCTCGGCGGTGAAACACCGCCTGAAGGCGGAACTACAAACTGGGTGTAAATTCCCTGAAAGGCGTTGTCATCAGGAAAATTGAAATCAAAAATTGACGATCACATTGCGAAAAGGCTGGAAATAAAGGGAATTGTCCAAGGAGTCGGCTTTCGGCCCTTTGTCTATCAGTTGGCAAAGCAACACGGACTGAAAGGGGAGGTGGCCAACACTTCTTCCGGGGTGTCGGTTCATCTTGAAGGGAACGGCGCGCAGATGGACGCGTTTTGCGCGGATCTTGCGGAGAAACACCCTCCCTTGGCGCATATCACAGACATGTCCGCCTCTCGTTCGACATTCAGAGGATGCGAGACATTCTCCATCCTCAAAAGCAGAAAAAGTGCTGACAGATCCGCGCTTATATCACCGGACGTGTCGGTCTGTGAGGACTGTCTTCGTGAGATGTTCGATCCCCGGGACCGGCGGTATCATTATCCCTTCATCAACTGCACCAACTGCGGCCCCCGATACACGATTATTTCGGATATGCCGTATGACCGGCCCAAGACCGCCATGAAGCATTTTGAGATGTGCCCTGAGTGTCAGGCGGAATACGATGATCCCGGGGACCGCCGGTTCCATGCCCAGCCCAACGCGTGCGGGAGATGTGGCCCTCATGTCGCTCTTTATGACAGAACTGGAAAGGCGATTCAAGCCCGTGACCTCGTGAAAAGTGCCGCAGAACTGTTTCAAGCCCGTGACCCCGTGAAAAGAGCCGCAGAACTGTTGAAAGCGGGCCATATCTTGGCCATCAAGGGGCTTGGAGGCTTTCATTTGGCCGTGGATGCTGAGAACAACGAAGCGGTCCTTCGGCTGAGAAAAAGAAAACATCGGGAAGAGAAGCCCTTTGCCCTCATGTCGCAGGACATCTCTGCTTACGCACAGATCAATCCAGAAGAGGAGGCACTCCTCCTGTCTCCCAGCCGCCCCATTGTTCTGTTGAAAAAAAAGGAACCGAATCCCCTTTCAGAATCGATTTCACCTGAAAACAGGCATTTCGGCGTGATGCTTCCCTATACCCCCCTGCATTACCTCCTGCTGACGCATCTTTCCCCGGATGATGGGTCGGGAACCTTGGTGATGACCAGCGGAAACAGAAGCAACGAACCGATTGCCATTGACAATGCCGACGCGTTTGAACGGATTTCAGACATCGCGGACGACTTCCTGATCCATGACCGGGATATCTATCTGAGGAGTGATGATTCGATAGTCAGAAACTGGAAATGGGGAACTGGAAACTGGAAAGTGGAAACTGGAAACTGGAAACGGGGAACGGGGAACGGGGAACTGGAAACTGGAAAGTGGAAACTGGAAACTGGAAACTGGAAACTGGGAACTGGAAACGGAGAACTGGAAAGTGGAAAGTGGAAACGGGAAACTGGGAACTGGAAACGGAGAACTGGAAAGTGGAAAGTGGGAACTGGGAACTGGGAACCGGAAACTGAAAATTTGCAAGGGGGGAAATCTGAGACCCAATTCCTGCGTCGCTCAAGGGGATATGTGCCGGTTCCGGTTTTCCTGAAAGAAGCGGTTCCAGAGATACTTGCCTGCGGGGCCGAGTTGAAAAACACGATCTGTCTGACAAAGGGGGAGAAGGCGTTTCTGAGCCAGCATATGGGGGACATGGAGAATCTGGCGGCTTATGATTTCTTCAAATTGACCATTGACCATATGAAACGGATTCTCGATATCAGTCCCAAAATCATCGCCCACGACCTTCATCCAGACTACATGAGTACCCGCTATGCCCTTGACCAGCAGGAGATACAGGAAAAAATCCCGGTTCAGCACCATCACGCGCACATCGTCAGTTGCATGGCAGAGCATCATCTCCAAGGCCCCGTCATCGGGCTGGCCTTTGACGGCACGGGTTATGGCACGGACGGGAACATATGGGGCGGGGAGATCCTCCTCGTGGATCTGAGTCGGTTCACACGGGCCGCGCATCTCTCGTACATACCGATGCCGGGAAGCGCGTCGGCCATCAGGGAACCGTGGCGCATGGGCCTGAGTTATCTTTGCGAGGTGTATGGGGAGAGGTTCAGGGAGCTTGATCTTCCTCTGCTGAAAGCCATTGATGAAAAGCGGATCAGATTCGTCATTGAGATGATACGGAAAGGGGTGAACGCCCCTTACACCTCGAGTCTTGGCCGTCTTTTTGACGGCGCGGCCGCGATCATGGGACTCAGAACCGACGTCTCCTTTGAGGGTCAGGCGGCCATGGGACTGGAGATGCGGGCTGACGAAAATCAAGAGGGCCTGTATGATTACGAGTGGATATCGGAAGATACGCGCAGGATTCTGTTTCACCCCATCATACAAGGCATTGTTGATGACATGGGAAAAGGCATCCCGTTGCCCGAGATCAGTGGAAAATTCCACAACACCCTGATCCGGCTCTTTTCAGAATTGTGTGGCGTCATCCGAGAGGAGAACGGCCTGAATCGCGTCGTGTTGAGTGGGGGCGTGTTTCAGAACGCGATCCTGCTGACCGGGTTGATGAAATCGCTTGCAGAGAAGGGGTTTCAGGTTTTCACAAACACCCAAGTTCCCCCCAATGATGGGGGGATCGCTTTGGGACAGGCGGTGGTGGCGGCGGTGAGGTGTAAGGTGTAAGCTCAAAGTTGCAATCATTGACTCTGGGCATTATCCGAAACCACTTCCTTCAGCAACTCTTGATTGATAAGCAAATTTACGAAGCCATCTGGATCTCTCACCCGGATATACCCGAGTTCGGAGAGAAAACGGACATATTCCTTTTCTCCCTCAATGCTCAGATCGTAAGTGAAATGGACCGTTTTCATGGCGTGGCGGACGGTCTTCTCATCCATGCCGGTATGTTTCACGCCGATCCGGATCGCCTCATCCGGGTGTTTGCGGATGAAATCGGTGGCTTCAACATGCGCCCGGATCACGGCCTTCACCTTGGCCGGATGATTTTTCAGAAATGTTGAATCTGAGACCAGCACACAACAGGGATGGCCCTCCCATATGTCGTGCGAGGTGGCGAGGTTCCGGCCCACATCCATTGTGATGGCTTTGGACGGGTAGGTCTCCCATGCGATAAACGCGTCAACTTGGTCTGTCCGCAACGCGGCGATCATCTCAGGCGGCTTTATCACAATGATGTTCATCTCTTCAAGGTCAATCTTCTGCTGTTTGAGGAGTTTTCTCAGCAGAAAGTCTTGGACTGTGGAATGTCCCGGAACAGCAACGGTTTTCCCTTTCAGGTCGGACAATTTTCGGATTTCGCCTTTTTTTCTGACCACCAAGGCAGACCCCTCGGTGTTCGCTTGGGCCACCACCACCACTTTCGCTGCCCCATTCGCCACAGCCGTTGTCGTGGGCGCCTCTCCCACATATGCCATGTTTAGACTTCCCCCGACAAAGGCCGTCATGATTTCAGGCCCTGCCCTGAAGATGCCGGCCAGTTCCACCTTGCTCCCCTGTTTGTCAAAGAATCCCTTCTCCATTGACACCCAGAACGCGAGGTGGTGCAGGTCACCCTGCAAGCAGGCCATCCGAACCGGTTTGTCGGACGCCTGCCCAGCGCAGACACCGGCCATGCAAAAAAGAAAAACACCGGCCATGCAAAAAAGAAATTTTCTCATTATCTTCCCTCTCATTCCCCGATAAAAGATGTCGGGGACAGGTCCGAGCCGAGCGAGGGGCACGAACTTACAAAGTGGTATGCTGCTAGTACATCACTTTTTAAATTCGTACCCCCTTGATCGGCTCGGATTGCCGCCGGATTTGGCAATCCGGCGGGAGCGGAAGGGGGTGACGAACTTACGAATTGGTGTACTAGGGTCACAATCAAGTATGAAGATTTTGTGTACAGGACAAAAAAGGTGACCGAGGAAAGAAACCCGGCTTCTTCTTGCAGTTGGGAAGTCGGCCCTTTTGGGAAAAAAGCCGGGGTTCCCGCCCGTTCCCGACTTTTTGTCCTGTACACAGATGAAGATTACAACTGGCAATTTCCACATCCATGGAAATAAAAAAGGGTTGCGCCATCCATAGCCGCAACCCTATGATTTTCTGGTAGGCACGATTGGATTTGAACCAACGACTTCTACCGTGTCAAGGTAGCGCTCATCCCCCTGAGCTACGTGCCTTCATTATGAACAGACTTTAATAAGGTTCTGTTGCAGTCTGCCCACAAACTAATTATATGATAATCCATTATGATCAGATGTCAAGGTTTTTTTTGATTTTTTTTTCGTCTCTGAAAATTGTCCCCCTTTTCTGGTCCATCAACTTGTAAATTCATCCCCTTGATCGCCTCGGGTTGCCGCCGGATTTGGCCATCAACTTTTGTAAATGAGGGATGCCATTTTCTGCAATCAGAAGGCGAAGTTGACATCGGCAGTGACCATTTCCTCCCACAATTCCATCTGATCATTCCGATAGCACTCCACAGCGCAACGCAGATTCAATGCACAGAATTTTCTGCAAACGGGATCCCTTACATCGAAATCACCGAAGCATCCCAGAACATCATCAAAGATGATTTCATTTGCTGACTCTTTTTTCATTCTGCATCCTCTGATTTCAGTAATGAAAGCATTTCATCATGGATTTTGCCGTTTGTGACCAGGATCTCTTTTTTGTCAGGCATGAAGGGTCTGTCTGAGAAATCTGTCACACTTGCGCCTGCCTCCTTTGCAATCAGCATCCCGGCCGCAGTGTCCCAAGGCTTCAGGTTTTGCTCCCAGAATCCGTCAAAACGGCCGCAAGCGACAAAACAGAGGTCAAGCGCGGCCGAACCGAGCCTTCGGACGCCCCGGGCCGCTTTCAGACATTTGGAAAAACGGGCCATCAAGGTGGGAAACATCTCCTTCAAATTATAGGGGAAGCCTGTCACCAGCAAGCTGTCTGAAATCACTGCCGAATCTGACACGCTTATGGGCCGGCCGTTCAGTTGGGATCCTTTGCCGACTGTCGCGGCAAACAGCTCACCGGTTATCGGGTTCAGCACAATGCCCACTGAGATGGTCCCATTTAAGGCAAAGGCTATGGAAACAGAGAACAGGCCGATCTGATGAGCAAAATTGGTGGTTCCATCAAGCGGGTCAACAATCCATTGGCAAGGGACTCTCCCCTCACTCAGGCCGCTCTCCTCAGACAGGATGGCATGATCCGGAAATACCCTCCGAATGGTCTCTATGATCATTTTTTCAGAGCCGACATCCGCTTCTGTCACAAGGTCAATGACCCCTTTTTTGCTCACTTCAAAGGAATGGCCAAAGTATGACTGAAGGACCCTTCCGCCTTGACAGGCGGCGGCAATAGCGACTCTTCTGATGTATTGTAAATCCATAATATGAGGTGATTATAGCCATCTTTTTCAGAATGTCAACCAAAAGTTGACAAATCCGGCAGAGGGTTCGGATTTGTCAATCGTTCGACGGCTCGACAGAGCTCGCCGAAGTCCGAATT
>JAOZRQ010000840.1 GCA_029940115.1 Desulfobacterales bacterium | reverse complement strand
GCTGAGCCCACCAGAATTTTTGGTCAAAACGACTGTCTTTATCTCTTTCGCGGGGGGCTCATTTCAGCACTCCTCTGAAAATTCTCATGGGATGATGCGTTTTTCCCGAGTCCCCTAAGTTTTTTGAAAAAACTTAGTTTCTTTGGAACGAAAGGAGAAAACTGTATGAAACATTCGGGATTATTTGCCTTGTTTGTCAGTCTTTGGGTTGTGGCATGTCTGTGCGTCTCCTGCACATCCCCGCAAAATCCGGAGATTCCTCAGAACAGTCCAACTTGCGGCAGCGCGCCGCATCGCCTCTCTTTTGCCTCTCAACAGAGAAAGCAGGAGCCAGTGAGAACGCCTTCTCCTGAAACCGCTCCATCTTCGCCTTCACTCCCTGAGGATCATGGGAGTTGGTGGGTCAAGAAATGCGGGGGCGCACTCTCCGAAACGGAACACCCGCTGGTCTCAAAGGTTCAGAAGGTCTTTGATCGGGTCTTGGACGCGGCTGACAAGCGAGGAACCCGATTTCCCAAGCTGATCATCCTTCAGGGTTTGGAAGACCCATGGGCCGCATGTCTGAAGGACGGAAGCATCCTCCTGAGCCAGAAGGCCATGGAATTTTGCTACCATCGCGTGGATGAGAAGACCGGCGACGCCCGCGTCGCCTTTGTTCTCGGCCATGAGCTGGCCCACCTGGCCAAGGATGACTTCTGGCACATCGCGGCCTTTGAGGCGTTGACCACGCACGGGACCGGCTCGAAAGCGACCCAGGCCCCCCTTGAACTGCTGGACGTTGAGAATCCTGCCCTCGCAAAACAGAGAGAACTTCAGGCAGACGCTTATGGGCTTATCTTCGCCACCATGGCTGGTTACGATCCAAAGGTCATCGTCCATCCAGACGGGAAAAATTTCATCATGGAATGGGTCCGCCAGATGATGGGAGGAGTCGCATACTCCGGAGATGAGGGGCACGACGATGAGCATCCGCCATACGATCATCGGGCCGAATTCCTGATCGCCCATATGAAGCAGATCACAGATGATCTTCACCTCTTTCATTTCGGGGTGCGGCTGTATCAGTTGGGAAAATATGAGGAGTCCCGTGATTTTCTGCTGGCTTTCCAGGAGAGGTTCCCCAGCCGTGAAGTCTTCAACAACATCGGGCTCACCTATTACCAGAGAGATTTCAAGGAACTGGCAACCTGCGACCCAGACGATGCTTACCGATTCAAGTTATCAACAATAGTGGACACGCAGACCCTGGCCCGGTTGCTCGATACTGGGGAGAAGCCCGGAACACGGCGAGACGAGCGATGCAGGAGAGATCTGTTCAAAGACGCGGTCCGATATTTCAGACGGGCCTGCGACGCGGACCGATTTTACGTTCCTGCCCGTGTGAACCTTTCCTCCGCACTGATCCTGACCGGAAGATATGCCGCCGCGACAGGTGTTCTGAACCAGGTGCCGAAAACTCGGGCGGATGACCCGAAGGTGTCAAACAACCGGGCGGTGGCCCTGTATAGGCATGGCCCCGCCATCCGGGTGGAGATGTTTCATCAGGCATCTGGCCTGCTCAAAGAGGTGATCGAAACGCATCCGGAATTTTCGGACGCGTACTTCAACTTGGCCCGTTTCCAGGATAAACGCGGACGGGTGGTGGCGGCCAGGGAAAAGACATGGAAGGAATTTCTGCGACGTGAGCCTGTCGGCGTTTATGCGGAGATCGCAAGGGAACGCGTGGGGACAAGGCAGGATCGGCCCGCCATCCAAAACAATCCTCCCCGACCTTTCGGTGAGCTGGCACCTGTCAGACTCGGTGAGCTGGACAGAAAGATAAGACAAGAGTTGACCGAGGCTGGATTTACCGATCACGAAAGGAACTTGGGGGAACATTATGCGGACTACTTTTCATCAGGAGACGCCCTTGTCTTGGCTCTGGACAAGGTGGTGGAACTGATGGAATTTCCGGTGAAGGAGGAGGCCCATCTCTCGGACATGGCGGAAGATTACAATCCCCCTCATCAGAT
>JAOZRQ010000839.1 GCA_029940115.1 Desulfobacterales bacterium | reverse complement strand
ATGCCATGTACATCATCCTGACCGGCATCCGGACCTCCGTTGTCATCGGCGTAGGCACAGCAGCCCTCAGCTTCCTCGTGGGCGGCGGCGGCATGGGAGACCTGATCTTCACCGGCATCGCGCTGGTGGATCCGGGCTACATGCTGGCAGGCGCGGTCCCGACAGCGGGTCTGGCGGTATTTCTCAACTGGATCTTCGGATACATCGAAAAGTGGACTGTCAGTCCCGGATTGGTGTATGAATAGGGTTAAGGGTCAAGGGTTAAGGGTTTAAAAGGGTCAGGGAACTGAACGACCGCTGATCGCTGACCACAAAACAGGGGTGGCGTTCGGGATATGAGGAACTGAATATCCGCTTGCTGACCCTACCTTAACCCCTGACACAACACAAACAGGGGGTGGCGTTCGGGAGCCGAGGTCAGGGCCGAGGAGTCGCTGATCTCTGACTCCTGACCCTAACCCCCTAACAAAAGCTGATTATAACGGATTTAGGGGAGCCCTGTGAACGTGCATGTAAACTTGAGCTTGAACTTGAATCCTGACGTGAACATTCATTCACGTTCACGTGCACGTTCAAGTTTAAGGCTCCCTAAATCCGTTATAATCAGAACAAAAGGAGGTTTTCTGAAATGAAAACAATGAAAGGTATTATCGGGTGTCTGACTCTGGCCGTCGCGGTGGTCATGATTCTCACGCCTGCCGCGGCATTGGCCGGAGACAAGACTCTGGTTGTCGGATCCAAGGAGTTCACGGAGCAGCGGATCCTCGGCAACATCATGATCGTGCTTCTGGAGAAGAACGGGTTTGAATGTGAGGACAAGACGGGTCTGGGGGGTACGCTGGTTGCCCGTAAGGCTCTGGAGAACAAGCAGATTGATGTTTACATGGAATATACCGGGACCGCGCTGACCACCTTCCTCAAACACAAGGATGTCATCACCGACCCACAGAAGTGTTATGACACGGTGAAGGAGGAAGACTTGGAGAAAAACGGCATGGTATGGCTTCCGTACATGTCGTTCAACAACACCTATTGCCTGATGATGCGCCAAGATGATTCGGCAAAGATGGGGATCAAGACCCTTTCCGATCTTTCAACGTATGTGAAAGCGCATCCCAAAGCGATCAGTTTCGGGCTGAATGCGGAGTTCTATGCCCGGCCCGACGGGTATCGGCCCCTTCAGAAAGCTTACGAGTTCAAGTTTCCCAGGAAGAAGATCGTGAAAATGCAGTCCGGGTTGCTCTACAAAGCCATGAAAGACGGGCAGATTCATGTCGGTCTCGGATTTGCGACCGACGGACGGATCAAGGGATTCAAATTCGTCGTTCTCGAAGATGACAAGAAATTCTTCCCGGTTTACAATCCCGCACCGGTGATGAAAAAGGAGACTGCGGAGAAGTATCCAGAATTGGAGGGGATATTCAAGAAGCTCGGTGAAAAGCTGAACACCGAAGCCATGACCAACCTGAACTATCAGGTGGACATCGAGCATAAGAATGTGAAAGAGGTAGCCACCGAATGGCTGAAGAGTGCAGGACTGATGTAAAGCTTGAAACTTGAAACTTGAAAGCGCTATCTGATTTCCAGTTTCCAGTATTTTCCTTGTATCCGAAGAAAATTCCGGGTGGCCCTGAACGCGATGAGTTCGGGGCTGCCCGGAAACCTTTGACATTAAAAGAAACCCGGTTTCTGAAACGGTACCGCGTCTCAAGCCAGAAGTTTGTAGTTCCGCCTCTCGGCGGTGTGGCACCGCCTAAAGGCGGAACTACAAACTTCTGGCGCATCTGAGGAGTGCAAACTACTTTCAGGCAAAATGAAGGATGCCCCCTGAAGGCTGAAACCGGGTTTCTTTCTCATCAAACTCTTAGAACTACTAATTTAGGCGGAAAAATAAAGCATTCAGACAACATAATAATGTACCATGGCACATCTTCGTCACGCGCATCTAAAATAGTTGGAAACGGGCGTATTTATGAGTTGGGGGAGTCCCGTAGGGACTGCTGAAAATAGCCC
>JAOZRQ010000838.1 GCA_029940115.1 Desulfobacterales bacterium | reverse complement strand
CTGCAAGAAGAAGCCGGGTTTCTTTTCACAATCACTTTTTTTGTCCTGTACACAGTAACTGACCGTCAGATAGAGAAACTCAGTAGATCTGAAAGAACAAGGAAACTCGGTTTCTGCGTTCCCCGATACCTGTCCCCGACGTTTTCCCCGATAAAAAACGTCGGGGACAGGTTTATCGGGGAAAAGTTGTCGGGGACAAGCATGGAAACCTGGTCGCCCAATCCCTGAAGCTTGTCCCCGACATCTTTTATCGGGGATCCTCATCATCGTCGGCGTCCTTATAAGTACTCGGCGGTTTGTGAGTTGTCTGATCCTCACATATGCAAACACCTGAAAATATATGGCCAAGTACTTATAAGCCGCTCATAAAGCCGGCCATATACGCTTTTTTTATAAAACGGCTTACAACCCGATGACAAGGCATTTTTTTCTTGACAGAAAATCATATAGTTGTAACATAGCTACATGACCATGTCATTCGGCAAATGAATGCCGTTCATCAAATCAAGAACGCTTTAAACAAAAGGAGGTAAGATTGATGCTCAAGAAATGGGTGATGTTCCTGACAATCTGTCTAATCAGCTTTGGGTTGCTGACAAGCGTGGCACTGGCCAAAAAGCCCTCGTTAAACCAATGGAAACCCGCGTTTGATCCCAAAGGCGCAAAATACAAATGTATCATTTCCAATGTGTCCCACCCTGTGCTGAAGGGCGTGTATGCCGGCTTTGCCATCCGGGATGAACTGTGGAAGCGGACAAATGGCCAGATTTACATTGATTACAAACCGTTTTCCATGCTCGGCGGGGAGGTGGAGGTTCTGAATCAGCTTCAGATGGGCGCGATCCAAGGGATGAGTTGCAGCTCGGTTGCCGCGACCAACTTGGGCCCCAGATTTGGCTTGGTGAACCTGCCATTCCTCATCAATTCCTTTGACAAGCTGGACAAGTTTACTGCCAGCGGCAAGCTCTTTGACCATTTCATGATGGCGATGGACCATCAGGGGATCATCGGCCTCGACATCACCGGTTACGGAAATTACGGATGGGCCACCACAAAGCCGGTCAAGACCATTGCGGATGCAAAGAAGATCAAGTTTCGGGTGGCTGAGGCGGCAGTGAACCAGTTGCTTTACAAGCAATGGGGACTCAACCCGGTGGTCATGCCGTGGCCCGATGTGCCAGTCTCCCTCAAACAGGGGGTCATCGAAGGGCTGGACCATACGCCGATGGTCTGCAACATCACCAAGAAGTTCGAGGTCTGCAAGCATTACACCTATGTGAACTATGCCCAAGGCCTGTTCATATGGATATTCAACAAGGCATGGTTCAACAAACTGTCTGCGGACCTGCAAAAGACCTTCAAGGAAGTGGTCCATGATGTCTGCGCCGATATTCGCCAGCAGACTAGGCAACAGGAAGTGGATGAGATCGAAAAGGCCAAAAAAGCCGGCATCCAGTTCTTCAAGCTTTCTGATGGAGAGATGGCCGATCTGAAGAAACAGGGGGACGCGGCCCATCAGAAATATAAGAATGAGATCAACCAGATCTATCCCGGAGACAAGTATAAGTCTGCGGATTACCTCAAGGAGGTTCAGGAGTATATGGGGTATCAGCCGTGATTCGTGAGGCGTGATGCGTGATCCTCCTTGGAAAGCTCCCGCCGGAACCTGTCCCTGACGTCTTTTGTCAGGGATTGACAAATCCGGCGGGGAAAGGGTTCGGATTTGCCAATCCGAACCGAGCGGGCGGAACCGACCCTTCCTGAAAAGCTTCCCTGAGAATCTCCCGCCGGAACGTCTTTTGTCAGGGATTGACAAATCCGGCGGGGAAAGGGTTCGGATTTGCCAATCCGAACCGAGCGGGCGGAACCGACCCTTCCTGAAAAGCTTCCCTGAGAATCTCCCGCCGGAACGTCTTTTGTCAGGGATTGACAAATCCGGCGGGGAAAGGGTTCGGATTTGCCAATCCGAACCGAGCGGGCGGAACCGACCCTTCCTGAAAAGCTTCCCTGAGAA
>JAOZRQ010000349.1 GCA_029940115.1 Desulfobacterales bacterium | reverse complement strand
AGCTCAGACTTCGGCGAGCTCAGACTTCGGCGAGCTCAGACTTCGGCGAGCTCAGACTTCGGCGAGCTCAGTCGAGCCGTCGAACGATTGCCAAATCCGGCGGCAATCCGAGCCGATCAAGGGGAGTACGAATTTAAAAAGTGGTGTACTAGAGAAAAAGGATTTGACCTTATGATTGAAATCATTCCCCGGAGAGTGACAAACAACCCAGTCACTGTCCCGGGTTCAAAGAGCTATACCCACAGAATATTGATCGCGTCATCACTGTCTGACGGGGTCTGTGTCATAAAAAACGCCCTGAGAAGCGAGGATACGCTTCTCACGCTGGAGACATTGAAGCGTGTCGGGGTTAAAATGGATGTTGGCGAAGACATCACCGTACATGGTGCAAAAGGGGAACTAAAGCCATGTCATGAGCCGATTCATCTTGGAAATGCCGGCACATCCATGCGATTGCTGACAGCGGTGATGGCGCTCGGGAAGGGGACCTATACGCTGAAAGGGACAGACCGCATGCATGAGCGGCCCATTCAGGATCTGCTGGACGCGCTGACGCAGATGGGGGTGCCTGCCCGGTCCGTGACCAACAACGGATGCCCACCCGTCGAGGTCAGAGGCGGAGATGTCAGGGGCGGACGTGTGGAACTAAGGTGCAAGGTCAGCAGTCAGTATCTCTCCGGGCTTCTCCTGATCGCGCCTTACACACAAGAGGGACTCGACATCACCATCACCGAAGGTCCGGTCTCCAAACCCTACATAGACATGACCGTTGAGGTGATGAGGCGGCTGGGGGTCGAAGTCAGGCGGGATGGGTACGAGTTCTTCAGCATTCCCGGCCGACAGTGCTACAAGGCAGGCGACCATCTTGTGGAGCCGGACGCGTCCAATGCCGGATATTTTTGGGCCGCGGCCGCGGTCACCGGCGGCGTGGTCAAGGTGAGGGGGATCAGGAAGGACTCCTCCCAGGGGGATGTCCGCCTGACAGAGCTCTTTGAGGCCATGGGTTGCAAGGTCTTTCAGGATGAGGAGGGGCTGGTGGTCTCCGGAAAATCGGATCCAGACGGGTTTCCCCTGCTCCGGGCCGTGGATGTGGACATGGCCGACATGCCGGACATGGTTCCCACGGTGGCGGTTGTGGCCGCGTTTGCCCAAGGGACCACAGAGATCAGAAACGTGGCCCATTTGAAGGCAAAGGAGAGTGATCGCCTCACCGCTGTGGCCACCGAGCTGTCCAAAATGGGGATTGAGGCGGCATGTACCGAGTCGGGTCTGACCATCGAAGGCGGCAGGCCCCACGGTGCTGAGATTGAGACCTACGATGACCATCGCATCGCCATGTGCTTTGCGGTGGCAGGACTGGCCGTTCCCGGCGTGATGATCCGGGACGAACGGTGCGTTGAAAAGTCGTTTCCGAACTTTTGGGAGGTTTTTGGGGAGTTGGGCCGCATTTGTCATCCGCAAATTGGTGACAACAAGTTTCCATAATGATCATCATGGACATGTCAACAGAAAACAGACTTCGCCAACAGGCTTTGTCACTTGTGAAGAGACACTTCGAGTGGTTCAACGAGGGAAATCTTGCCGAGGCGAGGCGTCAGCTGTTTCATCCCTCAGGGATTCAGGAGAGGCCTCTTGACATATATGTGCGGACAATGGGGCAACTGCGGCCGTTTCATGTCGTCTCGACATCTGTCAGAAGAGTCGAGGATGTTCGTGAGACACGTCATGGGAGGGTGGCAACCATCTGGGTTGATGCCGAGGTTCTCTGCAAACTCGGTCAGAGGGCGGCGGATATCTCAGTTTGGTGGTTTCCGGATGCTGACCACTTGGAAATATCGGGTCGTCCGTCTCACTGGGTTTTGGAACAGATTCACGGCCAAAAGGGAGGCATGGACAGGGTCCTTGACTCTGGGTCCGTGGCTCCAATTCCACCTCTCGGCGGTCTCGCACCGTCTGAAGGCCGAACCCCAAGCGGCCAAGGCGGGGAAGCGGTCCCGAACAAGTGGGAAAAAAACCCGACTTTTTGAGGCAAGTTATGGACAGAGCAACCTACATAAAAAAAAGGGAGGAATGCGCCCAGAAAATCCGGGCAACACAAGACTTGGCATCCCTCCCGGAAATCACGACAACCCAACGGCTTGTCGCTTATGATGATGCGGAGGGCCTGCGCGAGTTTGAACGGGTCGGTGAGATCACGGTATCCCCTCCGGGCTATTACAGCATGTTCACCGATTATGCCCAAGTGCTGAAGGATGAATATTTTCAACTGTTCTCTGACATGAATCCGGAAGATGCATACCGGACGTACCTGATCACCCTCCGGGTCAGTCATGGGCAGGAGACGGTCTCTGCGGGCTTCAAATGGGATTTCATCGGCACATTGCGCACCGGAGAGCGTTTCTGCGCCATCCTGCACACCATCGTGAAGCGACGGTTCAGAAAATGCGGCCTCTCAAGCCTGCTGAAACTCGACGAGGTGGAGCTGGCCCGCTCAGAGAACTGCGACTTCATCCAGACGTTTCACGAAACCGACAATCCGCATTTCAGTTCCATCATCATCCCGAATCTGAAGAACCGCTTCGTCTTACATCCCGGAATCAAGCATAAAGACGAACTGCACACAAAAGGGGGCTTTGTCCATCTCCGCAAATATTTTGCCCCGATTCGGAATACCGATGTCATCTTCAAGGACGGCACAAGATTTGAAAGCCCTGACCAGAATTCGGAGATCATCCGCCATCTGCTGACATTCAAGCATTTTCCGGGGAAACAGATCGCTCGGATAGAGGGCAGGGGGCCACGGGCAGGGGCCTCCCCAAAAAGCGTTATAATCAGCAAAAAGACTTGATGATCGAGTTTTATTTCATGATTTTCCGCCGGATTTGCCAATCCGGCGGGAGCTTCGGGGAATCACGCCTCACGTTTCACATTTACAGAAACTTTGCAATGGAATCGAACTCCCTCCTGTCCTTCACCTCCTCGGGCTGGTTCCTGAGACGATGGTCCACCGCCTCATAGACATAGAAGCGCGTGATGTCCTCCCGGTTTTTCATGTCCTTTGAGACCTTCAGATTGTTCACATAAACCCGGTAAACCGGAACCTTGCCCATCCCCTTCACCTCCACCTCATCCGGGGTTGCGGAGATGTTGACGCCTTGGAAGAAGACGTTCTTGATTCTCAGATAGGTCCCCTCCGCGATGGCCACATGGCTGATCTCACAGGATGCCTCCATCCGGTTCGCAAGGTTTGTGGTCTCGCCGATGGAGGTGTATTCAAGCTTCATGTCACACCCGATGGCACCCGCGATCACCTCACCGCTGTTGAGTCCGATCCGCATCTCAAACCAGGGACTCGGGTTTTTTCGGGCAAATTTCAGCATCATGGACCGGTATATCCCAATCTCCTGCTTGTCACGGACCACTGCCTTCAACACACGGTCCAGATATTCCCCTTCCAACAGTTCGCCTTTTCCGAGGAACTCCTGTTTTTCCATCCGCTTCAGCGTTTCCAGTGTCTCATCGGACATGCCCTTTCCAGACGGTGCGAGCTTCAGATATTCCACCCCTTGCCTGCCGACATGTTCCAATCTTTGCAGAATGTCACCCGAAACCCCTTCTGATTTCAGATACGCGAGAGACAGCTCATTGATCTTGAAGCAGACCTGCTCCCGGCGTCTGTCGTTGATTTCCCGCATTCTCCGTTGCATGGTGATGGCCGCGCATACCGCCCTTTCCGCGTGATTTTCCATCGTCACCGGCGCGCCGAACAGGGCCACGATCGCGTCCCCGATGTATTTGTCCGGGAATCCCCCATATTCTCTGACAATCGGGATCAGCGCGTCAAAATAGAGGTTCAGGATTTCCACCGTCTCCCATGCGGTCATCTTCTGGGTGATGGTGGAGAATCCTCCGAAATCAGTGAACATGACCGTGCAGTCCGCCTTCTGTCCCCCGAGCACCAGCCCCTCTTTGGCGGCCATTTCTGCGAGCTCCTTTGAAAGGAGCCTCTCCAGCGCGTCCATCAGGTTGAGGCGTTCCTTCTGTCCCCGGGTCATCTGGTTGAACTGTTTGGTGAGCTCGCCGAACTCATCTTTTTTCAGCACCGGCACCTCATAGTCATAATTCCCGCCAGAGACCTCCTCCGCGCCCTTTGTCAGCTCCGTGATGGGCTGGGTGACCAAGCCGCTGAGCCACCTTGTGATCAGCGCGACCATTATGGTCAGAAGAAGAATGACACCCCCCACCAACATGGCGATATCCGCCATCAGTTCCTTGACAATGCTCGCGTCAAAATCAATGGTGAACATGTTGTAAATGCCCCCGGTCTTCTTTGTCAGCCAGACCCCGAACCATGCCCCCCATTCGTCTGCTACGAAATGGGGCAGATACCAGTTGTCTGGATCCGAGACCGCGCTGTTTCCAAACCCCTCCTTCCCCGCCAACGCCGAATCCCGCCAAGTCCCGCTGGCCACCTTGTACGGTTCGCCGCAGTAGGACGGCTCTTCGGACCAGTGGTACCCGTCCAGCAGAAACGCGATATGATCTTTGAAAAAGTCCTCCTCCTTGCCACTGTCGAGCATGATGTAAATGTCGGCAATGGTGAAGTCCACGGCACTTGCCGCGTTTTCCTTGGCTTTTCTGAGAATGCGCTTATACTTCTGCAAAATCTCGAAGATTCCCTGATCTTCGGCAAACCTCATCCGCCAGTAATACTGGGTCTCATCCAATTTTTCATAGTCAAACGCCTTGTCAAAGCCTGCAACTTCCCCCTTCCTTGCCGCAATTTCCATCTGCTCTTTCGGGAGAATCTTTCCCTCCAGCAGGAGCATGTTGAAGGAGAGAAAAAAGTAGCTCCTCTCTTTGGCTTCGGTAATGAATCCGGCCCCGGTCCCTTTAATGGAGTTCAGGGCAAACTGGTTCATCCGCTCCAGTTCCGCGGGCTCAAAAGCCGCTTGGACGCCGCTGATCAGGTTCCTTGTGACGTCAATCAGTTCATGCAGTTTCTGTATGGGACGGTAAACCTCAAACGGAATGACAATCAGGCCGATGACGAAGATCAGCGCGGCGGCAAAATAGATCAGTTTCTTCTTGAATGGCATATATTTCCGCCCGGTGTCCGGTTTTCGAGGCACAGGATGTTTCTTCTTGGCCTGATGGCCCGGCTTGTCGGGCTTCGGATGCCCTATGGAAAACGGTTTCGGCCGAGAAGACGGTTCGGGAAGAGGAGAAGGGCGTTTTTCAACGCGCGGATAAACTTTGAATATGTGCCCGCAACTGTTGCAACGGACAGGCGAGCCTTTTTCTTTGAGAAGCTTGGCATCAAGGTTGTAAACTGTCTGACATTTTTCACATTTTATAATCATAATCATCCCCTCAAAAACCGGCAGAATTCATTGACAAAGCATCGGATAAGCGATATTCAGTAGTTCTGAAAGGCAAAGAAACCCGGTTTCTGACACGGTGTCGCGTTCCCCGACAAAAAATGTCGGGGACAGGCATGGAAACCTGATCGCCCAGTCCCCTGAAACTTGTCCTCGACGTCTTTTCCCCGACAAGAGATGTCGGGACAAATGTCGGGGATCTGAAACGGGGTTTCTTGGAGCTGGGGCCTTAGGTTCTGGATCCTTGGCTCCAAACTCAAACGCGCAGGAGCTGGAAAACTTGATCTTTAGTTCATCGTTTCACCTTAGTTCATCGTTTCTGGTTCTAACGGTTTTTGTGGTTTCCGACATGATCCGCAGATGAACGCGGATGAACGCAGACAGACGCCCACGGCCTGTGCGGCCGGCCAGGGTGCGGGAGCATCAGCGCTCATCCGCGGTCTGCAGGGATCACAGCTGTCTGAAATCCTATGCAACCACAAAATCCGTTAGAATCAGCATCGTTTCAGTGCTTATAGGTGGTGCAACACCGCCTAAAGGCGGAACTACAAACTTTACAGGTTGATCATCTTTAGTTCATCGTTTCACCTTATAGGTGGTGCAACACCGCCTAAAGGCGGAACTACAAACTTTACAGGCAGAATGAAGGATGCTTGAAAACGACCCTCCCATTGAAGGCGTCACCTGCTCTGGAAGTTGCACGTTTCACTGGTGCTGCTCCACCAGATGTTTTTCCGCGCCGCCGATTTGCCTGCATGAAATCGCAAGGATTGAAAGAGTTGTGGGATGCTCCGATTTTTGCGGGAAAATCGGATCCCAGTACGCTCTCAGGGTCAAAGAGAACGGGTATTGCATTTTCTTTGATGAGCAGAAAAGAACCTGCAAGATTTACGAGGTCAGACCCTTTGACTGCCAGATATTCCCATTTGATTTCTTTGCCTCCGGCCTTGGTGAAGGGGTGTGGCTGCTCTGGAACTGTCCCTACTCCCGGCAACTGGATGAAGCAACCATCAAACGGATGCTGACGGACCTGGAAAAGAATTATGCAAAAGAGATCATTGAAACTTGGGATTACGGAAATGACGATTACGCGGGAAAACTCTCTGAAAATCGAAGCCCGACCGAAGGTTTCCGTATCTTGCGTAAAATGAATCTGAGACGTGATGCGTGAGACGTGATGCGTGGGACGTGATGCGTGATGCGTGGGACGTGATGCGTGGGACGTGATGCGTGATGCGTTCCACGCCCCACGTTTCACGCCCCTCACGTTTCACGTTCCACGTTCCACGTCTCACGCACACAATGGCCCTTTTCCCTCTGGAATAGGGCAGCTCATAAGTTTTTACCTTTATATATGGGGAATCGGTTCCAACCCTCTCTGAAGCCTTCTCCATCTCCTCGTCGGATAATTTTCCCTTTAAGGCGATCATTAGGCCTTGTTCAGCAAGCAATGGGAGAGCCATCCCGACAAATGCCGATAGAGAACCGAGTGCGCGGCATATGATCACATCAAACCGATCGGCTCCCGCAAACGCTTGGGCTCGGGTATGCCTTGCCTCAATATCCCGGAGACTGAGGCGTCGGATGAGATGCTTCTGGAAGCTGACCTTCTTCCGGGACGAGTCAATCAGCGTCACCGACAAGGAGGGGATCACCATCTTTAGTGGAATCCCGGGAAAGCCTCCTCCAGACCCGATATCAAGCAACGTAGATCCGCGGGGGATGAGGGGAGCCGGCGCGAGGGCATCCAAAAAGTGCTTCACCGCAATCTCTCTGGGATCCGTGATGGCCGTCAGGTTGATCTTCCGGTTCCATCTCATCAGCTCAAGGGCATGTAGGACAAATTGGTCTGTCTGCTTCTGCTCCAGCGACAGGCCCATGGCTTTTGCGCCTTCCATGATGAGCGATCTCCATTCTGCTGAATCAATCTTCATGTCACCCGGCCCGTGCCGTAGGGCGTATTTATAAGTTGGGAGTCCCAAGACAGTCTAAAAGCTCATTTTGGGATGGATCCTAGGCTGATGAAAATGTCACAGACAGAGTTGCCGATTGTGATCCCGTCTTTGT
>JAOZRQ010000348.1:5884-7453 GCA_029940115.1 Desulfobacterales bacterium | reverse complement strand
AAGTTTGTAGTTCCGCCTTCAGGCGGTCTCACACCGCCTGAAGGCGGAACTACAAGCTGAAGATGGGGGAATCAAAATTGAGACAAAGACTGAAAACAGTCAAAGACCGCATCCGAAAGGTTGCCGAATCTTGTGGAAGGGATCCTGGATCGGTCCGCTTGGTGGCGGTGAGCAAGACCATGCCGGCGGACCGGGTCCGGGAAGCCATCGCGTCAGGTGTGACCATTCTCGGAGAGAATTACATCCAAGAGGCGAGGGAGAAGATCGCCGAACTCTCCGAGCATCCGGTCTCCTGGCATTTTATCGGCCACCTTCAGACCAACAAGTCAAAATATGCTGTCAAACTCTTTGACCTGATCCACTCCGTGGACTCACTCAGACTGGCCCGTGAACTGAACAAGCAGGCTGGAAAGATCAACAAAGTCCAAGAGATTCTGATACAGGTGAACCTCTCGGAGGAGGCATCGAAGTCAGGGACCTCCTCGGGAGAGTTGAAGGAGCTGGCAACGGAGATCAGCCAACTTGAGCATATCGCCGTCAAGGGCCTGATGACCATGCCGCCATTCTTTGACGAGCCGGAACGGGCCAAGCCCTTCTTCTCGGAGCTTCGGCGTCTCCGGAATCAGGTAGGAGCGGCGGCCATACCGAATCTCGGCATGGATGAACTCTCCATGGGGATGACAGGGGACTTTGAGGTGGCCATTCAGGAAGGGGCCACCCTTGTCCGCATCGGGACGGCCATTTTTGGTCAGAGGATGTGAGCGTGGAACGCTTCAATCAGTCTCTCCTTTTGGTGCTCAAAGGGGAGCGCGCTGATCTCCAGTTCCCTGACCTCAATCCAGATTAAACCGGACCATCTTGAACTTTCTTTGAATCTTTTCCGGCACATTGGCTCCGATCCGGGCCATGAAGAGGTTTTCGGGCCGCATCATGATATTCGGCTCATTGGTCTGAAATATCTTGAAGTCCTGGGTGGAGAAGAGCCGAATCATCATGTCCCGGTAGCCCATGGCCGACACGCCCGCGCCTTCGAGGTCCCATGTCCAGGAATATCCCACCATGTAAAAAATGCGATCCTCTCTCAGGGGATGGGCCGTTGTCAGGCGGAGAAGTTCTCTGGCAAGCCCCCCGGAGCGCCAGTCACTGTTCACCTCAATCACCGCGACCTCCATCATGATCCGATCCCCGACCCTTGTCCATCGTTCATCGGGTCCGGGATATTCGAGAATGGAGAAGCCGACGATCTGCTTGTCGGCCGTGACGGCCAGCGTCGCATTCGCGTCTGGACGCGAAGCCGCCTTGATCAAGGTCTCCTTTCGGGAGACAATCGGATTGTACCTCGCATATTTCGTGAAGGTCTGCCGAAACGACAACGCCGATATCTCATCCGGCTGGCAGAAGGAGGTCAGGGTCACATCTCCCTTCTTTGTGGAGATTTCTGAATGCGTTTTCATGGCTGATTGTTGCTCGTTGCCTGTTGGCTGTTGGTTGTTGGCTGTTGCTCGTTGCCTGTTGTCCGTTGATTGTTGGTGACAAACCCATCGCCCCTTGCCCCTTGCCCATCGCCCC
>JAOZRQ010000348.1:3363-5784 GCA_029940115.1 Desulfobacterales bacterium | reverse complement strand
GTCCGTTGATTGTTGGTGACAAACCCATCGCCCCTTGCCCCTTGCCCATCGCCCCGTCGCCCATCGCCCATCGCCCCCTTTAAAACATTCCCCCCCGTCATCATCGCGGATATCAGTCCCACGATGATCACAGGAAATATCTGGATGGCATGGTTCGCGAGCGTGAATCCGGCCGCGTCCTTTGAGGATACGCCAAATAGGGATAGGGCAAAGACCCCACCGGCCTCCCAGAGTCCCCAAAATCCCGGGACGGATGGCAGTGCGATGAAGAAACAGATGATCACCATGACCGCGGTGATCTCCGGATAGGAGAGCCCGATCCCGGGACAGCCGAATGAAAAGGCATAATAGGAGGCCCCGTGGAGGATCCATATCATGATGGAGAGCCCGATGCACAGGCCCATCTTTTTGGGATCTCTCACAAGGGAGAATCCTGATGCAAAATTCTCCAAGGCAATGCTTAAAGGGCCACAAACTTTGTTCCTTACTTTTTCCTTGAACGAGTCACCGGCAAAAAAGAGCAGGGAGGGGATACTCATGATTCGCCGGTTTATCCATGTTCGTGTCTTGGCGATGCTGACCAGGAGGATGCCGACAATCAGAAGGAGGCTCAGTTTCAGCATGCCGTTGCCAATGGTTTCCAGCGTTTCCCTGTTCAGATGGTAGTCCCCAAAAGGAGTGCTCAAATCCGGGTCTATGGTCACATTTGAAAGCACTGCCCCGAAAAGAATGATCAGGAAGCTGAGGTCAAACGCCCGTTCCGCGGCCACCGTTGCAAGCCCTCTGGAAAAGGGAATGTTGTCCTTTTTTCGCAGGATGAGCGGTCTTGCCACCTCACCGGCCCTGCCGGGGAGGATGCAGTTCAGCATGAAACCGATCATCAGGGGATGAAAGGCCCGCCAGAATCCTATTTCCGGGGTCGGATGGGACCTAGTTTCCTCTCCAGAATTCAGGATGATCTGCCATCGGAACACCCTCAGACCAAAGGCGATCAATATGATCAGCACTGAGGGGAATATCCAGCGATAATCAATGGACGTCAGGTAACTGACCAGCTCGTTCAACGGCACGTTTCTGAACGCAAGGTAAAGGGCCGCAACGGAGAATGCCATGCCCAGGGCCAATGAGATGAATATGTTTTTTTTCATTGTCGAGTAGTTTTTTCAAAAAATTTTGACGGCATCCTTCACTCATCAGTTTACAGTTTTTTGAGATCAAAAGTTTGTAGTTCCGCCTTCAGGCGGTGTGAAACCGCCTAAAGGCGGAACTACGAACCGTTCTTCCTCATACACAAATCGTACCCTGTCAACGCCATGCACAATTTGCAAAATTGCGCCACTTGGAAAATCGTGCTACTTTCCCCCGATCTCAAACACCCGGAACCCCTTGTTGCCGAAGCAGTAGATCACATGTTGCGAGATGTCCGCCTCTGGATACTCCGTCATCAGGCCCTCGACATATCCGGCAATCTGGTCGGTGTCCTTTTTCCGCAGGGCAAACTTCTCAACAGGGGTGCGGAATTTTTTGAATTTGGCATTGGAATAGTATTTGAACTTGATCACTATCCGTTTTCCGGCGAATTTCTCATGATATTTCCCGACAAATTCCAGATCGGTCTTCCCCTTCGGATAGGATCGCTCCACGTTCCATGTGAACCATTTGGAAAGATGGCGGCTGCAGAGCTCGAAGAAGGTGGTCCGGTAGAAGTTCTCGTTCACCTTCTGAAAGACCGCCTCGGGGAGCTGGGAGACATACAGATCCCAATAGTCCGCAAACAGGCGCGGCAGGTCCGGCCTGCTCACAAAACGCTGCATCATCCCGGCGTATTTCGTGGAGACGTCGATCCTGTGGAATCAATGGCCAGATTCCCTTCAAACCATGCCTCGGACAGTCCGATCATCGTCTCCGCCTTGTCATTGACAGTGAGATTGAAGCTCCTTTCGATATCCGCGATCGTGCCTGCATGGTCAACCACCGAAAAATCGAGATGCAACACAAAAAGAGAATTGCGGAGCGGCGTCGGATTCTTTCCGATCCATGTGTGGCCGAAGAGTCTTTCAAAGTCATCCTTCCGGACGATGTCGTAATAACACTCCAGGATGCGGCACCAGAGGGACTTCCCGAAGCGTCTCGGACGCAGGAACACCGGATTTTCGATATATTCCAGCCTCTCGACATACGCCGTCTTGTCAACAAAATAGCCGTTCTTCCTGACAATGTCCTCATAGTTTGCATTCGCGTATAATACCCGTCTCTTCATGTCCCATCCTTTCCGTTCATATGTGGCCATCAATCATCCGGAGTGCAAAGCTTGCTTTGTGCGCCATCCGTCCGGAGTGCAAAGCTTCCGGAGTGCAAAGCTTGCTTTGTGCGCCATCCGTCCGGAGTGCAAAGCTTGCTTTGTGCGCCATCCGTCCGGAG
>JAOZRQ010000348.1:0-3263 GCA_029940115.1 Desulfobacterales bacterium | reverse complement strand
TTGTGCGCCATCCGTCCGGAGTGCAAAGCTTGCTTTGTGCGCCATCCGTCCGGAGTGCAAAGCTTGCCTTGTGCGCCATCCGTCCGGAGTGCAAAGCTCCTGATTCTAACGGATTTTGTGGTTGCATGTGACTTCAGACAGTCACGATCCTGAAAGCCGTTTGCCCCTGCCGATGCTTCGGGCAGGGGAGATGTCTGGAACAGGCCGCGGATGGGCCCGCACCCTGCCCGGCACGAAGGCCGTCTGCGTTTATCCGCGTTTATCTGCGGCCCACAATTTTCAGCCCGTGTCGGAAACCACAAAAACCCTTAGAACCAGAATGCGTTAAGCCTCTTCCAGCTTGCATTGCGTGAAGTCTATCTCCTTGCCGCATGAATCGCACTTATGGGTCTTGTCGAACTCATCGGAAAAGATCTCCTTCTCCGCGTTGCAATCCGGGCATTTGCACTTGAATGCCTTCAGACTTTTAAGCTGCTCAAAACCCGGGCAGTGTTGGGGGGTTGTTGCCATGGACGCCTCCTTATGTTTAAAAGGTTATGGGTTGGTTATTCCCTGCCGTGCCGATGTCGGGCAAGGCAGGGAAATTATTTGAGTGGCCAAAGTCGAACACTGCTGAAAAAATCCGAAATCCGAATATCGAAATCCGAGACAAATCCGAAATCCGAATGTCCTGAGCATTTTAAAAAATCCGAAATCCGAAATCCGAATGTTCAAAGCATTCCATATGGATTGCATCGAATTTTGAGTTTTGGTCATTCGGATTTGTTTCGAGTTTTGGATTTCGGGTTTCGGATTTTCCGAGAATAGCGGTCAAGCTCGTCAAAAAAGGTGATGTCGGCATATCTCGCATATATTCTCCCCGAATGCAACACGCCTTCAGCTGTAAGCTGTAAGTTGTAAGCTGTAAGTTGTAAGCTGTAGGGTCAAAAGTCCGACATTGAGCTTATACTTTACAGCTTTGAATTTTGAGCTTACAGCTTTGAGCTTACAGCTTTTTAACAATTTTCCGGCCATAATCCTGAGCCATCTCAACGCCGCCACCGAGAGAGCTTGACTTTAGTCGCAATGGCTCGCTCACCATTTCCATCTGAAAGATGTTCTTCATGGTATCGAATATCCGGCCGGGAGCTTCCCCGCTCCATCCGAACGCGCCGAACGCGCCGCCGACTTTTCCTGCAAGGCCGGCTTTTTCGGCCATGAAAAGCAGGGTCTTCATTTTCTGCATCATGTCGCCATGGTAGGTGGCGGAGCCGAACACCAACGCGTCATAGCCCTGAAGGCCCTTCTCATCCTTGATATCATTGACGTTGGCCACCTCGACTTCAGTGCCGCCCATCCGGATCCCTTCGGCGATCAGCTCAGCGATCTTCTTGGTCTCACCGGTCCTCGTGTTATATACGATCAGTGCTTTGGGCATCTTCTTGTCCTTTGGTTTGAAAACCTGATTCATAGAGCTTTTAAGACAATCCCCAGTTTGTGGTTCCGCCTTTAGAGGGTGTTTGAAAATACCTGCCATGCCCAGTTTCGGGCAAGGGAGTTTTCAAACACCTTCTAGGCGGCACCGTACCACCTAAAGGCGGAACCACAAACTTTTCTCCTTGCAAGACGGGCATTTCTCCGGCGGCGCATCAGCCTCCTCACATCTCACGTCTCACGCCTCACGTCTCACGTTTCACGCCTCACGTCTCACGTTTCACGCCTCACGTCTCACGTCTCACGTTTCACGCCTCACATCTCACGCCTCACATCTCACGCCTCACGTTTCACGCCTCACATCTCACGCCTCACGTTTCACGCCTCACTTTCATTCGCCTTTCCAGTTGCCGTGAAGATTGCAGTATGCCCTGGCCGAAATCTGACCGCTTTCCACGCTGAAGGCCGCTTCAGGCGTTTCGCCAGGATTCAGGAACTGGCGATAGATTTTGCCATCCGCCATCACTTCGATCCATTCGATGTAATGCTTATCCTCCATGGGATGGGCCACATCACCGACTTTGACCTTGACGCCTCCGGAGATCTTCTCCAGCACCGGCACATGCTTCTCCTTTGCCGCATCCACCGTGTTTTCAGTCATCAGTGTCATGGCTTTGCCACAACAGTTCAGTTCACCCTTTCCGCCATGAAGCACCTCAACGATGTTTCCACATAGTTCACATTTATAGACTTGCAGTCTGTCTGCCATAATTCTTGCTCCTTAGGACCTGTGATCAAACAACTTCTCCATTTCCCGCTCCTGCCTCCGGCAGGCGTCCCGGATTTGCCAATTCGAGACGGGATGTTGCTTGGTCATGCTTCCTTAGTATCCGTGACCAAACGATTTCCCCTCCCTTGCCCCTGACCGTGCCCGACACCGGGCAAGGGCATGGACAAAGGGCCGGATTTGCCGAGCGTGGAAGGGATGGTGCTTGGTCAAGGTTAGTAGTCATTGTTTGAAAATGTGCTGATTTATGATGCCTTTTGGAACCCGGAAGCCGAGTGTTCAGCTTCCAAGTTCCAGCCTCACCAGCTGCTTTTACCAGTTTTCGGCCAAAATCTCAAAATGCGCTTGGGGATGGGCACATGCCGGACACATGCCGGGTGCATCTTCGCCTTCATGGACATAGCCACAGTTGCGGCAACGCCACACCACTTTCTGATCCCGCTTGAACACCCGGCCGGCCTCAATATTGGCTGCAAGGTCGCTGTAGCGTTTGCCATGTTGCTTTTCGGCAATGGCAATCTTTTCAAAAACCATTGCAACGGCCTCAAACCCTTCCTCATGAGCGGTCTTTGCGAATTCGGGGTATATTTTTGAATATTCTTCTCCTTCCCCTGCCGCGGCGGCCTTCAGATTTTCAAGGGTTGTGCCGACGACACCGGCTGGAAACCTGCCGGTGATCTCCATTTCCCCGCCTTCGAGGAATTTGAAAAATCGCTTGGCGTGCTCTTTCTCCTGGTCTGCGGTCTCCGCAAAGATATCCGCAATCTGGACATACCCTTCCTTCTTTGCCTGGCTGGCAAAATAGGTGTAACGGTTTCTGGCTTGGGACTCCCCCGCAAATGATCCCAGAAGGTTCTTTTCAGTCTGTGTACCTTTCAAACTTGCCATGTTGTCTCCTAAAGATTGAATATTGAAAATTGAATATCTGAATCAAGCGTAAAGTTACAGATATCCTCTTACAGAAATAAATGATACCTGTGTACAGGACAAAAAGTTGTGGGTGGCAAAAAACCCGGCTTTTTTCCCGAACGGACAGATTCCCAAACCGCCAGAAAAAAGAAAC
>JAOZRQ010000837.1 GCA_029940115.1 Desulfobacterales bacterium | reverse complement strand
GACCATCTCCTGAAACCCTTGGAAAATGGGCTTGCATAGGGGTGCGAAACTTGAGGTGTCATAATACAATTCCCTGATTTCAGGATAGTTTTTCCGCGCAAAACTCATGACAATGTTTTTGTCTTCAAAATTCAGGGGCTGATGAAAAAAGTCATTCAGTGCCTCAAGCAGTCTGTACACCCGGATCACCTCATCAGTTTCGACTTTTATTCTCATTCTGATTTTCCCTTATGTTATCTACGTTGCTTCTGAATGCAGGATTTCTTTCCTGCATGACGACATCTGCTATGGTATCCCGCGGATTGTGCCACGAAGCCCCGCCAAATGGGCGTTATAGCTTTGCTTATTTCTGTCATGCCAGATACCATTTCCTCCAAACGGTCGGCGGGCCGACCATCCCCGCTCCTTTGAAAACCATCTCCGTGGAGCCGGTAAGCGGGTTTTTTATGATTTCAAACTCATCTGCCGACGCATCGAATTCAACATGACAATTTCCTCTTCCCCGTCTTATTCCCAATTCTCTTTCCACATCCCTCGGACTCCCGGGTTTTCCTCTGGCTCTGACTGTGAAAACCCGGTTCTGGTCTCCGGCTCTGACAATCCCCGTCTCCCTTATGCACTCCATTCCTTTCTTGTTTGTGAAATGACGGACTCTCACGGTCTTTGGAACCGCAGGGCTGTGAAACAGAATGGCAAATTTCAAGATGGAATCGGATATACTGTTTGCGGATTTCATATCATGTCCTAACGGTCATGCCGTTTTTTTCTCATTTGATGTGCCTTCCTTTGGCCAGTGGCATTTGGCGCATGGCTGATTCTCCTTCGCAACGAGTCCCGCGCCTCTATTTCTGAGCCCAGAGGAAAACCATCAGGCGCAAAGACTTGTTATGGATTCCGTATTTATTGCCCTCTTTACCCGCTCAAATTCTCTCTTAGCCATCTCCCTAAGCCAGAAACCTTTTTCAATGCCCGAACTTATTCTTCTGATTTCGTCCTTGGAAGGAAGATATATCAGGATCCCGTAAAAATCATCATCTGATATATCACCAAACAGGGATACTTGCTTCATGTCATCCCATGAGACCTTTTCAACCGGACAGGTGTCCCCGCAGTTCTGAAAGTGGGACGGGTTGTTTCCCATCACCGCCTTCCACTGCCCTTGGGTGACCTCATAGCGGCCGATGTAAAACGCCTTTGTGACTTTGGGAACGGATTCATTGCCACAGTCGAAAAGCTTTCTTCCCGAATTCTTCATGGACGATTCTGGCGGAATCAGCACAAATTCCATGCCAATGCCTCGTCTCTCGCCGAGCGGGACTCCGTGATGTTCATGCCGGAACTTGGTCAGGAACACCTGATCGGCCGACAGGCAGCATATGAACCGGGGCGGTGATCTCCTCAAGCCTCTCTGAAAGCTCGACAATCTTCTGTTCAGCCAGTTCCATGGGTATGAGGCCTTTATCCATGAGTTCCTGATATGTTTTGATCTCACCTTTGATCTCACCTTTGATCTCACCTTCCATCCGCAATTCGTCAGCGATTGTCATGATGCCTCCTTTCCTCTCCTCATCAAATGCCTGTATGAGCTTTGTCTCCATCTCCCTCCAATTTAGGGCATCCGACGTGTGGCAGATGTATCTGAGGACGGTCTCGATGTACTCCATGCCGGTCTCCCTCTCCGAGAGTTCGACGAGCAGGGGGATCATCCTGTCGAACGCCTCCCCGAAGCGGGGGAGAAGATGTGGCCCATCACGCCGAGGAACAGTCTGAGCAGGACGGTTCCCCTGATCTGTTCGTCGCCCCAGTTGGAAAAGTCCCTGAGCAGATATTTGAAGTCGGGGACAAACCCGTCCGTCAGCTCGGGCGAATCGATCATGTCCCGGAACTGCACACTCACCTTCCACTCGTCCTCGCCGTGATAGAACAGCACGGGAATGATGCCCGGAAGTTTCTCCTCCTCAGGATTCTGCTTCCGCCACAGCTCCCACAGCCTCACCATGTAGCCGAGGAGGCGCAGCG
>JAOZRQ010000347.1 GCA_029940115.1 Desulfobacterales bacterium | reverse complement strand
GGACAAAAAAATGATTGAGGAGGGAAACCCGGCTTTTTCTCGCAGTTGGGGATTCTGCCTGTTTGGGAAAAAGCCGGGTTTCCCGCCCTTCGCGACTTTTTGTCCTGTACACAGTCCAAGTTGGCAAAATGATAAGGAGAGAAACAATGCCACGAATTCTTATTATTGACGATGATGATCAGATACGGAAGATGCTTCGGCAGATGCTGGAACAGGAAGGATTTGAGGTGAGTACGGCCCATGAAGGAGGGGCAGGCGTGAAATCACATCTCAGGAACCCCGCGGATATGGTCATTACTGATATTATCATGCCTGATCAGGAGGGGCTTGAGACGATCCAAAAGTTCAAAAACGAATTTCCTGATGTGAAGGTCATCGCCATGTCCGGGGGGGGCAGAATCGGCCCGGAATCCTATCTGCATCTGGCAAGGAAATTCGGTGCCATGCATACATTCATCAAACCCATCGACCGGGATGACTTCCTGAATGTGGTCCGACAACTTTTGGGACTTGACTTTACGGAAAGGATGGAAGAGAAGGATGAGGGGGTGAAGGGTGAAGGGTGAAGGGTGAAGGGTGAAGGGTGAAGGATGAAGGATGAAGGATGAAATGTGAAGGATGAAGGATGAAGGGTGAAGGGTGAAGGATGAAGGATGAAGGATGAAGGATGAAGGATGAAGGATGAAATGTGAAGGATGAAGGATGAAGGATGAAATGTGAAGGATGAAGGATGAAATGTGAAGGATGAAGGATGAAGGATGAAGGCTTCAGATCACAAAATTTGTTGGAATCAGGAATGTGTCAATTTCAGAATCCAAATCACTTGGAAAGTAGCACCTAATGAATGAAGACCTTGGCCTGCTCCGGGCCATGCTGATGGATACCTTATCCGCGCCAGCAATCTTTCGTCCCACCAATTTCTGGGCCAGTTCGGCGGTCAGCATCATCATTGATCTTGCCAATTCGGGAGTCTCCACGTTTCGGCGTCACAACAGCGCTCGCAGCTTTTATGTGCCCCGATACAAGGATGGACCCGAAGGGGAAGCCCAAGCCCTTGCCGACTACCGCATATTTCTGGAGGCTGACGACGACCGTCATCCGCCCCATCTGAAACAGGTGAGCGAGAGCCCGCTCGGAGAGCCATCCCAACACTTCTGCTTTGATGGCAGGCATTACAGCCGATCTTTTCTGAACTATCTGCGGGGATTGGTCTTTCTGAAGAAAATGGCTGAAACCCGTTCTGTGCGGACCGTTCTGGAAATCGGTGGGGGTTACGGGACCCTTGGGGAGATACTGATGAAAAGCGATGCGGACCGACATTTCTATGTTGACATTGATGTGCCCCCTTTGGCTTATGTGGCCACCCGATACTTGGAGGAACTGTTGGGTCCGGAAAATGTCGCGGCATACGACCGCACAAAGGATTGGGACACCATAGAGATTTCAGCATTGGCTGACACATACCAGGCCGCGGTTCTCTGCCCGTGGCAATTGCCCCGGATCAGGGGAACATTCGATCTTTTCGTCAACTTCATCTCCTTCCAGGAGATGGAACCGGAGGTGGTTGAGAATTATGCGCGCTATGTGAACCGGCATGTTGGAAAATATCTCCTTCTGCGTAACCAGCGCCACGGCAAAAAACTGGCCCGAAAACCCGGAGAGGTCGGGGTGTTCTCCCCCGTCACCCGCGAACATTATCTCAAATACTTCAGCCCATTTGAACTGGCAGGCATTGACAGCCAAAAATTCGGACATGCCCGAAATGGATTTGCCTCCGAGGTCATGGTGCTTAAACGTGGAGCGTGATGCGTGAGACGTGAGACGTGTTGCAACCCTGAAAAAGCAGGAATCCGGCTTTCATGGTCACTATGGATTCCTGCTTTCGCAGGAATGACAAGGGAAGTCAAATTTCCGAGGAACGAATATGAGCCCCATCGGTTCACCCCAAGTCCATGAGTCGAATCTGGCAATCCTGAAGAATCGCTTTCCTTTGACATACGAGGAGTTGCAACGGGAGAAGCCGGAACTCCCCTTTCCTGTGATACCGGTTGTGACCGAAAAAGGGGCCAATCTCTTGATCAAGCTTCCTGATGGCCGGGATGTCCTCTTTTATGAAACTGCTCCGCTTGATGGGAAGAATGGCCAAGACTTCAAAAAGCAGGATGTGCTCTTTTTTGTGGGCATGGGGCTCAATCCGCTGATGGCGGCGCAGAAATTTGCCGGTCAGCCCCGCATCGTGGTGGTAGAGCGTCAGCCCGCCGTCTTTGACCTTGCGCTCCGGCACGTGGACCTCACGCCATTGCTGACGTATCCCTATCTTGACCTCTTTGTGGGCCCCCGGTTTTCAGTCAGCGAGATGGTGAAACGGTATGAACTCAACATCGTCGTGGGCCAAGGCCAGTTGATCAGACATCACCCCTCCGCGGCGGTTTTCGGGGAATCGTTTCTAACTTTGGAAAGGGCCGTCAGGGAAAATATCCATACGCTGATGATCAACTGGAACACCATGAAGAAATTCGGCAGGGACATGTTCGCCAATGCCATGACGAATCTTCCCAGCCTGATTCGCGGGACCCCGCTGGAACGCCTGAGGGGAAAATTCAGCGGCTATCCAGTGGTCTGCGTCGCGGCCGGCCCCTCGCTCGACAAGGAACTGCCCCAACTGAAAAAGATCGGGAACCAGGCGCTGATCATCGCGATTGACTCCGCAGTCCGCACACTCCTGACCGCGGGCATCCGGCCGCATATGGTGGCCACTGTGGATGTCAAGTCCTTCAACTTTGAGAAGGTGCGCGCATGGGTGGACGAATTGCGGGATGCCGTACTGATCTTTTCCCTGAACGCAAATCCGGACAATGTCCGCGCCTTCCTGGGCCAGCGGCGGGTGGCGGTGGCATCTCAGGAGGTGGTTCTGGACAACTGGCTCGGCCCCCGATGGCAGATTGACTGCAACCTCCCCGGTTCCATGGGATCGGTGACCCATGGGGCCTTCTTCACCGCCCTGGTCCTCGGGGGATCGCCCATTGTTCTGGCGGGCATGGATCTGGCCCATTCCGAGGGGCAGGATCACGCCAAGGATGCGGTCTTCCGATCAGACCGCCCCAAGGAGAAGATGCATGTCACCGACGGGGTGGACGGTTGGCCCGTCTATTCCCCGCCCGCCCTGATCGCGGACAAGAAACGAATGGAGAGCGCGGTCGCGGAAAACCCGGCTCGTTTTGTGGATACCAGCTTGGCAGGTGCCCGGATAAGACGGGCGGAGATCCGGCCCCTGGGTGAAGTCATCTCCACCGATTTCCATCCGGAAAAGGATGTGACTCAGGTCATGGATTCGATTGATTGGTCATTTCCCGTGCATGATGCCGAGGTGCTTTCGACTTTTGCGGAGATGCGCCAAGAACTGGATCGCTTTGCAGGCGCGTGTCAGCAGGGGCTTCATGCGGTTCCGGAATCCGGAGTGAACCATGGAGATCAGGATCTGGTGAGGCTGATCGCCAGCTATTATGACCGCTTTCAGCAGGAACACAGCCGGCTCATCCACCTGCTCTCCTCCACCCAGCTCGGGACCCTTCAGGAACTCTTCAAACGGAATTACGACATTGAACAGAATGCAAGCCTCAGCCCTCATGAGAGAGAGAGCTTGGCCATCGGCATCATTGAAGATTTTTTCCGTTCTGAAGCGGCGTCCGCCTCTTTTTTTGCCGAGATGCTCCAGAAGCAGATGGACTATTTCCAGCAGGTCAGCGACCTGCGAGAGGAGTTGACGAGAGAACCCGGAAACAGGGAGGCGCCCCTCTCCTTGGCTCGTATTCACGGGGAGATGAACGAACTTTGGCAGGCGGATGGGGAATACCTTGTATATATCCGTCAGTTTCCAGACGATCCCCTGCCTTGGGCCGAACTTGCTGAATGCTATCTTTCCTTTGACCTGCGGGGGGCGGCCCGGAATCATATCCGTCGGGCGATTGAACGCTTTCCCCAAGACGCCCGCGTCCGGGAGCTGGACGAGCAGATTCGGCAGGATATCGCTGGCCTCTTTGAAGATATGAAGCGAGAATGGGAAAGAGGGGGGAAGGAACCCGCCCGCCGCGCGATGATCGAATATCTCTCCCTGCATCCTGATGATCCCCAGTCCCTTCAGTTGAAAGCGGTCTTGGACAAACTCGACGCGGACCAAGTTGAGGCGTTTCTGAAAACCACGGAGATTGAATGTGCCCCAGAACAGCGAGATGAGCGAGTGATGAGGGCACAGCAATGGTTCAATTCAGGGGATATCGAGGGGGCTGTGGGCATTCTGGAAGGGCTGGCCCGGGACTTTCCTGATGAGGCGGCCTATTTTCGGAAGAATATCGGTGACATCCGTTTCCACCAAAAGGAATTTCCCGCCGCGGCATGGCATTACGCCCGTGCATCCGAACTGGCCCCGGAAAATGAGGGGTTGAGGAACAAGCTGAAGGGGTTAGCAAAAAGTTTGTAGTTCCGCCTCTCGGCGGTGTGGCACCGCCTAAAGGCGGAACTACAAACTGACAAAGGGATTGCAGATTCATCTGCAATCCCCTAGTTTTTTCTGGTAGGCGATACTGGATTTGAACCAGTGACTTCCACCGTGTGAAGGTGGCACTCTCCCGCTGAGTTAATCGCCCGTTGAAACTTCTGCCTATATGACAGGCTGGGAACCGGATGTCAAGCTTTTTTTCATCACCCGGACAAAAAAAATCAAAGTCGTCATTTTTTTGATTTGGAGCCATTCACGATTGAATTTGGGGCATCTTTCATTTATGGGTTTACACTTCAGTTTGCAGTTCCGCCTCTCGGCGGTCTCGCACCGCCTGAAGGCGGAACTACAAACTGCAAACCACTTTTTGGCTTTGATGAAGGATGCCCGAATTTTGATTGACTTTTTGACATCAACTGGGGTAATTTCAAGGCTCATAAAAGAGGAGCCTAAAAAGATCGGGTGATGTAAAAGATTAGGACATGTGACTGAGCAACTTTCCGATTTTGCCCGGAATGACACCGAAGTTGGCCAAAAGTTTTCAAGAATTTTTCTTGCTCCAAAGAAACTAAGTTTTTTGAAAAAAACTTGGTTTTGGCTTCCCTGAAAATATGGCCAAGTGCTTAAGAGCAAGATTAAGAATACAGATGAACAGAACAGACCCCAACTTGAGCTATGAATGCTACTTCCTGCTACGAACAGAATTTGAACATGATGGCAGAATATGGCACGAGCCGAAGAGCCTGACCGCGTTTTATCAGTCTTCCATAACCACAGGGGGCATCATTGTTGACCATGACAACCGGTTGTTCCGATGGGATGCCTCCACCAACCGCCCCCCCAACTCAGTTCCCCTTGAGGACTGGCCCAAGGTGCTGAAGCGCGGATGGAAGAATGTCCAGTTTTGTTACATGGAACACTTTGACGGACAGGATGTGGATCGGATACAGGCCGAATTCTTCAGCAATCGGGCCTTGGCCGGGGTGGCGGTGGTGATTCATGGCATACGTCCGAGGGAACAGACTCGGCATGTCATCCGCATCCCTTTACGCACAAATGACTCTCTCACGCCAGAGGAGACGGCATTCCGACTTGCCCCTGAAGATTCCCCTGACCGTGAATGGCTCACCATATGCCACACCGATGATGAGGGGAGGTCTGAACCGGTCTGTTTCGGGCCCTTCCATTCCGACATGCCAACCCGGTGCTGGCAACTGAAACTTGATTCGGCCCTCCCCGGCCTCGCGCCGATGCAACATGGGAAAAACATGCAGAATCCGGTTTTCGCCGTATATGCCCTGATGCATACGGATCTGGCCGGCGATTCGGCTCAAAACGATGCATGGTCCGATGAACTGCACGACTTTTTTGTGGGCAAAGGCGAGGCCCTGCTGGTGGATGTCATCCCTCGGCTGATCGTCCGCCGATGGCACTCTGCCCGTATGGACAAGGGATACCGTGATGTCCGTCACGCGCTCCGGGAACAGAGTATGCGCCACAACCTGACAGATACCGACCTGCGCTGTCTCTCAATCCGGACATTGTCAGAGGGATTGCAGGGCATGGCGGCTCGGGAAGCCGAAGCGACTGATCTGTTGGAGAGCTTGGAGAAAGCGGTCATCACCCTGAAGAACAGCCGCGACCACTTGGAGCGAAAGTTGACGCGGGCCAGCAAACGCCATCCCCGGTTTGACCTGATCTGGCATGAGGAGGGTGCCCTCGACTCCTTTGACTCGGATATCCGCCAGCTGCAAGACCACATCGCCTATCTTCGCGGGGATATCGTGTGTCTGGACCGCATCCGCAACCGCTGGCGTATTCATTTTGACAGCCGCCAACTGGCCGCGAGCGACCATATGGCGGTTTCAGCCAGCGTCCTGACGATTATCGCCGCCATTGCAACCCTGATCGCCATTCTGCCAACCCACTTGGCAAGCCCCGCCGTGCAATTTTTCAAGAAGCTCCAGACCACCCCCTTGCTGGGGGACGCCATCATGTTTTTAAGCAACCCCACGGTGCTGTGGGGAATCATCATGCTGGGGATGTGGCCCATGATCTGGTTTCTGGCCAAGACCATGATGAGACGGGTGAGATTCTGGTGGTGGATGATATTGCGAAGGATGAAATCTTAAGGATGAAGGATGAAATCTCCTTCATCCTTCACCCTTCATCCTTCACCCTTCACCCTTCACCCTTCACCCTTCACCCTTCACCCTTCACCCTTCATCCTTCATCATTCATCATTCATATTTCATCATTCATCCTTCATCCTTCATCCTTCATATTTCATATTTCATCCTTCACCCTTCTCTTCATCCTTCCGGTTAAAAACGACTCGTGTGATCTCACCCGTTCCCTTTTTATAGAAAATCGTCACGTTGTAACGCTGTACGGGGCTGTATATGGCCTTTTCCTTCATGAAGTTGTATGCGCCCACCACCAGCGAGATGGCCTCTCCGATCAGTCCCCGTTTGGCAAGTTCCTCTTTTTCCGGCTCAACATCAACTGTCCCACCATGTTTCTCGACCATGGAGAACCATTTGTCAAGCCGCTCAGGAATATGGTTGGTGGTGACCGTCCCGACAAAGGTGGTCGTGAATGTCTGGGGAACCTTCCGCAGTGCCATGGAAAGTTTTCTGTCAAAAGTCCCTGAGTCAATGAATTTCAATTCATTCGGTTGCTCCGGCTGAGATGCAAGCCTCTCCTCTTCCTGAAATGCAGGTTGCTCCGCTTTCACGGGTGCAGATTTTTTTGTGCATGAAGCAAGCCCCAAGAGTATTCCCGCAACCAGCAGGAAATAGAGGAGATCACCTATTCGATATGCAAACGAGACTTTCCTTAAATGATCCTTCTGCCTATCCATTATCATAGTTCCTCCCATGTAAATCAAGTTTAAAGAGTTTGTGAGTTTAAAGAGTTTGATGAGTTGGTGAGTTGTTTCTGTAGGGTTCGGGTTTGTTTGTTTCCGTCATGTTGATGTTTGC